>JBIOXM010000304.1:0-4627 GCA_044869655.1 Nitrososphaeraceae archaeon
GATCTATTGCATTATTAATTTTAGAATAATCGCTATTGTTGTCCATAAAATACTCCGTTATACTAAACATAAGATTAGATGTAAGAAAACGATTCTTTCCAGCAATATTTATTGAATTTCCCAAGTATGTTGATTGTGATTGGTAATAAGTAAGAATGATAAAACTACTAATAATAAAAACAATTTGAATTAAAACTAATGTTCCAATTTTAAAACCTATTTTGGAACGTATAAATTTAAAATTGTCAGCATAATGCTTTAACATTGACTAAATGACATGATGGATATATTTGGGTATATTCCTTCCTGTTTAGTATATAATACTTATAACTTTTTAAATATATTCTACATTTCTCCATAGCTCTTAAACTTCATTCCCTTTATTGTATCATTTTCGTACTATTCTCTAGCGGAATCTTTTATTGTACTTGTAATGTTACTGAATTTTCAGTTCATGGACTTGTATGTCTATGCGTTATTTAGAACATATCATTCTTGTTGTAGTAAGCTGTAAAGCAATTGAAGGATATATCACATCTTTTATTAACGCAAATTATAATATACTTCTACTAATAATTATAGAATAAGAGTTGTTTTATCAAATTAAATACCCAGACAATTACTGATGTGTATGAGTTCAACCATTTAATATTCTAAATTAATTAAATAATACTATTTATATATCAACAACAATGGCTAGTACTAAAATTATTAATAATTTCATTGTATTGAATTCTAAAGGTGAAAATGATATTATCGATATTACAAATAATGTTAACAGGATATTACTACAAAGTCAATTGAAAAATGGAATAGTAACACTTTTTGTAGTTGGTTCAACCGCTGCAATTACTACAATAGAATATGAACAAGGACTTCAAAGAGATTTTCCCTCTATGCTAGAAAGAATTGCACCAAAGGGAATTGAATATGAACACGATAATACATGGCATGATGGTAACGGTCATGCACACGTAAGGGCATCGTTGATAGGTCCAAGCTTAACTATACCATTTATTAATGGTGAAACTTCTCTTGGAACATGGCAACAGATTGTTTTTGTAGAAATGGATACAAGAAGCAGGAAAAGAAAGATTGTAGTTCAACTAATCGGAAATGATTAATATAGACACATAAAGTAAATTATCATTAAAAAAACTCAAATCACCATATTTGATGAATTAATAGCTATTTTTTCCAACAAACACTACAATATTACAGTGAACCTGGGAATATCCTAGTCAAAATCTGTTTGTAATATTAATTGTATTGTTTACGATATACTAATGCTGGTTCAATTTGGGATAATTGAAATGAGAATCAGAAATAATACTTACAACATTTCCTATCTATAAAACTTTTGGGCATTTTAATAATCATATAGATACAATAATAACTCGAAATTCATATACATTCGCCATTGTATTTGTTCCTTTATTATACTTCTTTTGAAATTCATTTTGAAATTCATTCTATTTTACTATTCTTTCCTATCCTAAATAAAGCATATAAGGTGGTAGTAATGTGAAACTACTCAATTGTAAAAAGTATATTAAATTAGCATAGTGCGTTTATTCTGTAGAAATTAGTAACGATAAACTATTAAATAAATATGGGCATTGGGAATTATTCAGTGCTATCTGTATTTCTATGGCTTTAGAATAATCTTCATTATATCTTTTTTCTTATCAAACCCGCCATATCCTTTAGGTGCATCATCAAGTTTCATTCTATGGCTTATAACCTTAGTTGGGTCTATTCTTCCTGTTTCAATAAGATGAAGCAATCGCTCATTATATTTTTTGACAGGACATTGTCCCATGTTAATCTGAATGTTACGGTTAAACAATAGTCCTAGTGGGAATTGATCATAGCCTGATCCATATACTCCAGGTATTGATATAGTAGAATATTTTTTTGCAACTTGTGCCATCCAAGTAATTACTTGCAATGGATTAACTGGGTTATATTCAGGGTTAGTTATCTTAGTATGATCATGGTTTATACTTTTGTTACTGTTATTATTACTACCTTTTACGCTGTTATTATTAATTAGTCCATCGTTACCATCACTAATATTCCCTGCCATATGTCCAACAGCCTCAAATCCTACAGCGTCTATACAAATGGCTCCTTTTCCATTAGTTTCTTTTTTTATTACATCAACTGGATCCTCATCATCAAAATTAATAATCTCAGCTCCTAAATCTTTTGTCTTGTTTAAACGCATGGGCCAGTGATCAACTGAAAAGACTCGTGCAGCTCCTCTTAAGAATGAACTCATAACTGCAAAGTAGCCAACAGGACCTGCACCAAAAACTGTAACATCATCTCCTGGCTGCACATTTGCAATATCAGCTGCAAAGTATCCAGTGGGAAGTATATCGCTAAGAAATAGCACTTGTTCATCAGTTTTAATAGCTTCAGGTACTTTTAGTGAGGCTCCCGCATTCGCAAATGGTACACGTACATATTCAGCTTGTCCTCCATCATATCCTCCTAATAGTTGGGTATATCCATAAGCCGCTCCTATATCTTTTGTTTTGGGATTAGCCCTATCACACTGAGACCACATGTTGTTTTTACAAAACCAACAATGACCACAATTGACATTAAAAGGAACTACTACCCTGTCACCCACTTGTACTTCATGTACTTCTGGACCTATCTCTTCTATTATTCCCATGAATTCGTGTCCTAAGGTTTGCCCAGGTTGCATCCCTGGTACTGTACCATGATACAGATGAAGATCAGAACCACAAATAGCCGTTGATGTAATGCGCAATATTGCATCTTCTGGATGTTGTATAGTAGGTTGAGGTTTATCATCTATTTGGACATTCCATGGTCCATGATATACTAATGCTTTCATTCTAATATGTGCCTCTTACTTTTATAATGAGAAAGGAGGAGTATTAGTAGCAATAGCTGATTGTATCTTTGGCCATAACTGAGCAAGCATGGCAGGTGAATTAGTCTTTATCCAATCAGCTTGTTCCTGTTCATCGTTCATAATTTTTGACAATGGTCCTATTGCATCGAGAAAAACACCACCAGCCATTTGGCATTTGTGTATCATCATAAGATAACAGCATACTTCTGCATTCTCTATAATCATATCTTCCTCAGATCTTTTTAATTCGTATTCCTGTTTAGTCATGGTTTTATCCATCATTGCCTTCATATCCTGAGGATAGGAGGGCAATGGCAATCCTAATTTTTCTGAGGTAGGGCTTCCATTTATGTTAGCAATTAATTGTTGCAATAATTGTTGATGTTGTTGACTTTCTTCAAGATGATGTTCTAACCGTTGCTTTGCTTCTGGCAAACTAGTTTCTTCAATTCGCGTCTGCAATCTCTCTACCCCTGCATTTTCCATAGCAAGAGCAGCATTTAGTTCCAAAATGAATTTTTGATTCACTATATCAATAGTAGGTTTTGACATGAACTAGCCTATGAAATATTATATATAATAGTTGTAGATAAATTAAGTTTATTATATCATTACAATAGAATTTTTAAGTTTTTAATAAAAAATAAAAATATTTTATAATAAATTTTTAGTATAATAATTTTAATTTTTTGCTCTCTTTCCTACACTAAGGTAATAAATTTCTTTAAGACTACAATATTTAAATTTATTAAATTTTCACTATAATTGACAAACATATATCTTTAAAACTAATATAATTAAAAATTGAACCTAATTAATTAACAAAAGATTTTCAAACTCTAAAAATTACTTTATTATATGGATAGAATCTATTAAGTTACTAAATTTAATGACCAAAAAGAACAATATAAGCTATAATTATGATTTAAATAACCTAACATATCTATATGCAATTACACGAATATCTATACTTCAGAGAATAGTTAAAACAAATTTTAGATAACATATTATTGTAATAGCATTTGACATTCTATTTGCTTCTCTTTCTTAAGATTAATAAAGAATCGATAAAAATTGATGCATATGATAATATGTAGAAATAAAAAGTGAAGATCCTGTGAGAAAATATCATAAACAAATGGAAGTACCAGATGATATTGATATAGAGAGTGCAAGATCAAATTATAATAATGGCGTTCTTGCAATAACCAATAACATTCAAAAAGAAAGAACAACAAAAACCAAAAGGCAGACAAATTAACGTTGAATAAATATAATATTATACTAATTTGTTTAAATGCATATATTATATGAATACTAGTTAACAATATGTCTACTCAAACAGAACAACAAAAACAAATATCCAATGCACTACAACCTGGTACTAGTGCACCAAACTTTACTTTACGTACTACTCCAGATCAATCTGTATCTTTGGATCAATTTAGGGGAAATCCAGTAATTATTTTATTTTATCCAGCCGATTTTTCTCCTGTCTGTGGAGATGAAGTGTCATTATATAATGAAATTTTGCCTGAATTTCAACGCTTCAATGCAGAGGTTATTGGAATATCTGTTGATGGTATTTGGTGTCATCTTGCTTTTTCAAAGCACAAAAAATTACGCTTTCCGTTGCTTTCAGATTTTGAACCTAAAGGAAATATAGCACAAAAATATGGTGTTTATCGCAAAAATGATGGAGTCACAGAAAGAGCTTTATTCTTAGTTGACAAA
>JBIOXM010000305.1:0-6444 GCA_044869655.1 Nitrososphaeraceae archaeon
ATGGAGGGGATGGGATTTGAACCCATGACCACCTGCGTGTAAGGCAGGTATCCTAACCAGTCTAGACAACCCCTCCGTTATTGATCTTTGATTCATTGTTATAACTATTATATTAATTTATGATTAAGTTTTTCATAGATTTTGAAATCATATTCAATATTGTTTTTAATTTCAACATTTTTAAATTAGGAAGGAAATCCAAAAACTATACTAATGAGTGCAAAAGAATCCTATAATAAAATCTTTGAGTTAATGAAAAGCCATCATGATTGGTTTGCTAATTCTATTCCATTAATTGCTAGTGAGAATATTCCTAGTACAGCAGTAAGAGAGGCAATAGCATCTGATTTTGGAAATAGATATGCTGAAGGATGGCCCGGTGAAAGAGTATATGCTGGTTGTACTTTTATTGATCAAGTTGAAATAATTTGTAATGAGCTTGCTAGGAAAGTTTTTAATGCAGAATTTGCCGATTGTCGTGCAACCTCAGGAGTAGTTGCAAATCTAGCGATATATTCAGGATTTACTCTTCCAGGAGAAACAATGATAGCTACATCTATCCCAAATGGAGGACATATTTCTCATGGAAAGAAAGAACATTTTGGCACTGCAGGTCATGTGTGTGGATTAAACATTGAATTCTTCCCTTTTTCAAAGGAAGAAATGACAATCGATGTTGATTTGACTAAAAAAAAGATTTTGGATTTAATTAATAATGGTAAATCTCCAAAAATGGGTATGTTTGGAGGAAGTTTATTCCTTTTTCCACATCCTGTAAAGGAATTAGTAGATTTTATGCATGATCATAAGATGTTTATTAATTATGATGGGGCACACGTTGCAGGATTAATAGCAGGAGGAGAATTCCAAGATCCATTAAGAGAAGGAGTTGATTCTATGACTATGAGCTCTCATAAGACATTATGGGGACCTCAGGGAGGAATTATACTTTCATTAGAAAGATATGCAGAGACAATAAAAAAATCAATATTTCCTGGTAATACAAGCAGTCATCACTTACATCATGTAGCTGGTAAAGCAATAGCATTAGCAGAAGTGTTAGAATTCGGAAAGGACTACGCTAAGCAAGTCATAAAAAATGCTAAAAAATTAGCAGAAAGTTTGGCAGGTTATGGATTTACTGTGTTAGGAGAAAAAAGAGGTTATACACAATCACACCAAATTGCAGTAGATGTTTCAAAATATAATGATGGTGGAACTATTGAAAAGGATTTGGAAAAATCCAATATAATTCTTAATAGACAATTACTTCCAGGAGATATCCAGGCAGGAAGACATTATATGCATCCCAGTGGCATCAGAATAGGGGCTAATGAAATAACAAGATTAGGAATGAAAGAAAGTGAAATGATAGAAATAGCTAATTTTATAAAAAGAGTTGTTATTGATAAAGAAGATACTAATAGTATTAAAAGAGATGTTACTGAATTTAAGAAACAATATCAAAAACTAAAATATGTTTTTGATGGTCAACTTGAAGCTTATAAATATATCAGTCTAATACAAGTAGTCTAATAACTATATTTTTATATTTGTTAATTTAAATATTTAAATTAAAGTATCATCATCATTCTAAATACATAAATTTTTACTTATCTATATAATCAAAAATAGACGATTGAGGATTTTTTTGTATTTCTTTTTCTTTAAAAATATAGTTTAATTCCATAACTAGTGATTCAATTCTGCTTGAAAGATAATCATTCATTTGGAATTTATTAGATATATCTAATGCAATATATACATATTTCTCAACAGAATTTCTTGTCACAGTTTGAATCAAATTATTACCACATCCAAGACATTTACCTGCTAGTGGTATTCTACGATACTTTTCTCCACATTTAGTACATCTAAATGCTTGTGATGAATACGAACGCATGTTTCCCATAATATCAGGTAGAATGTGAGTAGTAAGAACCATGGATGCGACTTCATCTGGAATAACTGCATTAATCAATTTGGCTGTTGAAATCTGCATATCTAATTTTTCATTCATAGTTGTTAGTCTAGAATATGCACTACGTTTTTCTTCAGTAGTTAATAAGTTAGTATGATGAGTAAAATAATAATTGTAAAATTGTAATTCAGAACCAATTCTATCTTTAATAATATCAACTTTGTTGGAAAGGTTTTCTGCTTTTGTATAATCTACGGATTTTTCATATAATTGTAATGGATAATTTGATGTAACATCAATATTGAGAGCCTGTCTTTGTACCTCGTGAGGTAAAACAATAGGTTGAATCAATAAAGGTGCATCCATCAACCCTCCAATTTTATCTGGAAGAAATTCTTTAGAAAAATTTAAGAATACATCCATTAGTAACATAATTGAATCTGCATCACCATCACAATCCCTACGTTTAGCAGAATGCCACATTGGAGACGCTAAACAGACTTGGGAATTAGTGTATCCTATAATCCTTCCAATGATTCCCACGGATGTATGAGGAGCAAGTCCTACTATTATATGACCTATTAAATCATCTATAGATGAGGCATTATAAAATGGTTCAAGCTGATATAATTTTAGTAGCTCTTTGTCTATATATTTTGATAGTCGAAGTAAATGATTTGCAGTATCTATAGGCAATATTACATCTTGAATGAAAATTTCTAGTAACTGATCATCAGTAGATAAATCTTTTCCATAAAAATCTTTAGAGTAACCTAAATTCCTTAATTTATCTATTTTAGTCATGATCCACTTAGGCTTAAAATGGGTCAATGGTCCGTTAGTTGCGTCATAACGTATTGTCCCGTCTTTGAAAGCATATAAGTCGTAATGTTGCCTTAAAATCCCTTTTTCTAATGGTTCAGCAGATTTATTTTTTCCCATCAAAATCTTTACACCTTTTAATGGTTCTTTACATTGTATTTCCAGAATTTTTTCCGCTTGTTTTAACATTTTTTTAAGAGGATACTTAGATGGAGAATATGTTTTTCCTTCCCTTCGACATTTAGTACATCTAGTAGTTTCTTCCTTTTTACTATTATTTTCTGAATTAATTGGTTCTCTACAGATTACACAAATATTATACATAGGTGTCTCAGATAAACAGATTCTACATTTAGTACCAACCGATGGTAGATTACAAGTTTTACAATATCTATTGGCTATTTCTGTATAAAGAACTTCTTCTTTTGAGGCTTTAATTAAATCTCGCGTAGAACCTCCTTTACTTCCTATTGGAAATAAGACATGAACTGGAGGCTTCATTTTTCTTTCAGCTGCTTTTTCTGGCCGTCCAACACGTACAGCTATTGATGAAGAAAATTTTGGTTTTAGTAAAATGCCAGATATTCTCATTATATAATCAATTGAAGATATTTTATTATTTGATGACTCATTATTTATTGACGTATTACAAAGTAAAATAAACAAAGAATTTATTTGATTTAATTCTGACAATTCTATAAAGCGATTATTATTATAATTGTTTACTGAATGTGTTATTCCTAAACGTTCAATTATATCTTTTAATATTTCATTATATTCAATTGAAAATGAATCATAATAATTCTGATTAGTCATGGCTTCTTTTGTCATATTAAATATTAAATCAATATTCTTGTCAATGTCTGATTTTTTTTTTAGGAATTCATTTCTTAATAAAATAATTTCATCCACTGATATGGATTCCCAATAAAAAGAATATTTAGGATGTAAAGGAATACTCAAAATTTTACTAATTAAGAATGCTTCTTTTAGTGTTGGAATTATTTCGATAGAGTTATTTGCTAATTTAGATAATCGTTGTTTGTCAATATATTCAAAAATTTCATTAGTATATTTCTTATCAGTAGAATAATTACTAGTTGAAGAAATATGCTTTATTTTCATTTGTAACTCTAGTCCCCATATCTCTTCAACATATGATGCAGGAAATAATTTTGCATTATTTTCTAAGAAATCACCATAACTAACTAGGATATCTCCCAAATAAAGGATAGTAACAATTCTGTTTTGAATTTGGTGAGCATATTCTATAGATGTCACATAAGTTACAGTTCCGTCGTCTAGTTTCACTAAAGGAGGTTCTATTGAGTCAACTAATGCGATTGTTGCTGCTTTCCCAGGAATATCAATTTTAATTTGAGTTCCTACTACTATTGCATAATTTAATAATATAGGAACAGTCGGATGAATTCCTATTGTGGAAAATCCTGTATTATAGCATCTACCATATCTTAACCTAAATCCACCAATTTTATTAGACATTGACAAAACTGGTCTACCAGTTATTACTTCTGACATTCTATGGTGTATTGTATCGTCTTCACTAGAGCCTTCTTTCTGTATTGCTCCTTTAAGTTCCTTTAGCCAATCCCATCCATCTAATCCTAAAGTATCTATTATTTTTAATAATTTTCTACTTCTTCCAATTAAACCATCATTCATAACTCTTAGAGCACCCCCTCGTACTCTGTCTGTCTTGATCCTTTTCATTGCTCTATGACCTACAATTTCTACTGGATCAGTATCTACTCCATCTAATTCGACTGGTAAATTACTAATACATTTTATTACATCCTCATCTAAAATTTTAAATTGAAAACTTCCTACTTCTCTTTCATATATACGTAATTCCTCGACAAATCGACCTGTTTCATCATCAAAGGAGTTGGCCTGATATTTACTTAACCCAACTGACTTTCTTACATGGTCAGCAATAAGCATTGTTAAAGCTGCTTCTGTTCCTCCAGCAGATCTAATGGGGCCTGCAAATGATATCGAAAGATATTGACTTCCATCAGAGTTATTCTTAATTTGGACATCTGAAATACCTTGTAAAGGTGCGACAGTTACCCCTTCTGTTACTATAGCAAGACTTACCCTAACTGCATGATCTAACCTAGTTGTCAAGTCATCATCGCTGTAATTACCTTGGGCAATTTCTTCTGAAATCTTTAATGCTGCCTTTTCTTTGGTTGTTTCAGATAATAAATTTCTTAATCTATTTGTAATATTGATATCATGCATTTTAGCAACTCGATCAGCTAAATCATAGACTATTCGTGATTCAATTTTTTCAGAAACATCAATACCTTGTAACCGTGCACGACTGGCTATTAGATAAATTTCATTTAAAAAGTTTAAGAGATTATTATGGTAATTATTATAAAAAGAAGGTCTTTTTAAACTACTTAGCTCCTGAAGTGAGTTTTCATCTAAAAGATTATAATGAACATTCATTTTCTTATTAATTGAATAATCTCGGAAAATTTCTTTTCCCAATTATTATCATTTTCAATCATTGTTCCCACAACTATAATATCAGCACCCGCATCAGCTAAATGTTTGGCAATTTTAGAGTCCTTAATGCCTCCACCTACAATTAACACGCCTTCATAGTATTTACGGACCGCTTTGACCATTTCTGGAGAGATATGTTGGTTGGCTCCTGAACCTGCCTCTAGATACAAAAACCTCATTCCAAGATATTGTGCTGCAAGCGAATACATTATTGCCAAGTTAGGTTTATGAAAAGGTATACCCTTTGCTTGGCCTACAAACCATGCAGTTGTTCCTTCACCAATTATCAAGTATCCAGTAGGCAATGCTTCTAATTTGGATTTCTTTATTCCAATAGCTGCTAATGCTTGTGCTCCGGTAATAAAATATGGATTTTCAGAGTTAAGTAAAGACATAAATAATATAGCATCAGCATTAGGTGAAACTCCTGTGACATTCCCTGGAAATAATATCACAGGGATAGTGATGCTTGTTTTTATTTGTGATATTATATTAGATAATTCAATTTGATCTATTATAGAAGAACCACCGATTAGAATTGCTGATGCACCTAATTGTTCAACTTTCTTTGCTATTGAAATCACGTCATGGGGATTTTCTGAATCAATTAATGGAAAACATAAAGTACGATATTGTTTTATCTCATTTAAAATATAAGTCTCTATATTTTTCAATACTGTGAAACCATATTAAAGTATATTAACTCCTAAAAAATATTTGTGGTTTAGATTTCTATAACTTTTAAATGAGGTATACGTAAACTGGACAATAGAATAGATATTCCTTCTCGCAATTATATAAAAAATAATCTAACATTTTTATAAGAATATTGTACTATACAAATGTGTATAGTACTCAAGACAAAGTCGATTTAGAATTTAATAATCTTTTAAAGATACTTATTGAAAAAAATTTATTTACTATCAGACAAATATCAATAATTTACAATAAATTCAATAATAAGACTTCTAGTATTTCTAAGAATAAATTAAGTGCTGGGGCTTATTATAGACAAATTAAGCAATGTAGAAAAAAGTATGATCAACTCATTTATACATTAGTTGTGTTTCGGCTATTAAATTTTATAGATGATAGTACAATGGAAACCATTCAGTCCATAATTACTCAACTACAAAAAATATCACACAATGAGATTAATCACA
>JBIOXM010000306.1:0-7606 GCA_044869655.1 Nitrososphaeraceae archaeon
TTATTGTCTCTTAAGGTACTAAAAATGGGTATGGTAAAATATTATTCAGACAAAGAACCAACGACAGCTGAAAAAATGGAAAAAGATTCCAACCTTTTCTGATTTAATTTTATTCTAAATAAAGCGTAATAGAGTAATCTTTTATGTCTAGTTCTTCTTTTTGGAGAGATTTACCAGTACATAAAACTCTTATTTTAGAAAAATTAGAACAAGTGAGACCTGTTTCTGAAAGCATGATTCTTGATTATATGAGCCGTGAATCTACAAACAATTTTAGTTATAGAATTCTTCTACCACGGTTGAAAGATAATAATAAATCAGCGAAAGAACTTGGTCTTAGTCTTCAATTAGAATTTTCTTCTCAATTAAGAAAACATAAAATAAAAATTAAGATGAAGGAAATAAGATATATACATGATACAACACATTTTGGATGGATTATAACTAACCATGATTGAAGAACTATTTGTTAAATTTAGTTGATAAAAATGGTTCGTTTAATTTTAGGAGATTCACTAGGATTAATGCGATTATTATACCATATAATGCTCCTCCCAATATGTCAGTCAAATAATTTTGAAGAAGATAGAGTCGACTTAGTCCTATAAATGAAGGAAAAATCCATAATAAAGTTCCCACCCATGTTTTGTTTTTAAAGACCCTAAACCAATATCCAATGATTATTATAAAAGCGGTATCACGTGCAACATGATTTGATGGAAATGATAAATCTCTGGATAAGGGGGTCATGCTGTCATTTTCGATAGTGTATTTATCAGGAATATGATATTGGGGAATATATTGTTCAAAAGGGGCTGTTCGATTTATTAGCGCTTTGAGATATATTATTGATATAGATAGGATTATAATTGAAATCATGAAAATGAGTCCAATTTTTCTTGTTTTCCTTATTATAGTTAAAATCATTCCAACAATCACCATACTAAATAAGTCACCAGTTGAAGAAACAATAATCATAAACATATCTAAAATAGGATCTCCTCCTATTTGAAAAAAAAGGTTAGATATCAAATTATCAATGTAATTTGTTGCTTTAAAAGTAACTAAAAATGACAAAGTTATGAACGCTAAGATTAATAATAAAAATGTTATACTTCGTGGTCTAATCATTTCAGCCATCGCAATTTCGGTATCTAATAGTTCAGTGATATAAATAATATCACATCTAAATTTAGATAATTTACTTCAGATTGCAATATTAATATTTAAAAGAACTATCTATTTTTTATAGTAACCTTATCCCATTTATAACGGGTAAACATCAAAATTTGAGAAAGTAGTTATTACAGTCTTTTTGCTTTCAGATTTTAAAATTTGCATGTTTTGTATTTTTGTTATTTATTTGATAAATTGAAAGTGAAAAATAAATAATGCCGGAGGCGGGATTCGAGCCCGCGACCTTTCGATTATGAGTCGAACGCTCTAACCAAGCTGAGCCACTCCGGCAAGCTCAGCAGCGTTTCATTCCTGTTATTCCAAATGTGATATATATTCTATTAATATTAGAATTTCTCTAAATATTGAGATATTTTAAGAAATAATAAAATTATAGCAACGTTCGTTATTTTTATTATAAATATGTTTATGAATGGGAATTATATCAATGAATTAATTATTTTTTTGATAATCCAATCCATTTAAATTTCCTCTGTAACGTGGAAGTATATACCTTTTTCCAGTCTAATTCTACATCATCTAACCAGATTTTCATGATTCTTGGATCAATATAATTTCTTAAAGAGGTACCTAAATTATAATCTCGGGTTTCTTTTTGTAGTTTTAATTGGTACTGAATTTTTTCCATTCTAGATTTTAGTTTTTCTTTCTGTTTTTCTGTTTTCCATTCATTAGACAAGATTTCGTTTTTTATTTTTTCAATAGCCTCTTCTTTTTTGTTTACTGATTCCGCAAATCTTTCGAGTGCCTTTTTACTCGTAGGGTTATTGGGGTCAATTCCTTTTTTATGGTTACAAGCAATCGCTGCATTTAAATTGGCAATTTTGGCTACATAGATTTTTTTAGGTTCTGAAGATTTTTTATTTACTTCAATGGGGGGATTTTTTAATGATTCTTTTACTATTTTCGTTGCAAGATATGTCCTAAATACTTTTGCGGTTAGTCCTGGAACATTTTTAGCATCTATTTTTCTTAAAAATGCATTCACCTTTGAGGAATTTATATTATCAAAAATTTCACTATTGTGTCCTTTACCTTTCATAAATAATTGGATATTCTGATACAAACCTTTTGTGTCTTCAGAATTTATTTCTAAGGTTTTTTGCCATGGGACGCTATCCTTTCCAAGAAAATTAAGTTCGATGAATTTCTTATTATCTTTTTCAGGAAATTTTATATGTTCAACTCTCAAGGTGGACGCACCAACTGTGTCCGCCTCATCTTTATCTTTTTCATCCCCTACTCTCATTGCTAATTTGAGTATTAAATAACAGACAGTTGCTATTTTGCGCTGATTTAAATCCTTAGAATTAATCATTTTATTTATAATTTCTTTTTGAATTTTAAAGGCATATTTTTCTAGATTTCTCGCTTTGTCGTATTTTTCTTTATCAATATTTTGTCTGAGAAACGCTGAATCATGTAACCAAACATATTTTCTTTTATCCGTTAATTTTTCTGTCCATGTCGCTAACCAAGTGGAGGAATGATCATGAACAATATTTTTCCATGCCCCTTCAGGAACAGGTGCATCTTCTCCTAAATTCAACACAACGTCTTGAGGTGTAATTCTTGGTTTCCATCTTCCTCGAAGAGGATGTAATCCTCTACCCATGAATAAACCTGGGGGCTCAACTAACCAATTAGCAACTTCAACTTCCACCCCATCGACATATGCCTTTCCATAAAAGTTCTTTAGTCGTTCTCTTTCTTGTTTTTTTTTATTTATCAACTTCTTTTTATCTTCTTTACTTAGCTTTTGTATTTTCTCTTTTTCTATTATTTTGAGTTTAAGTTCCTCCTCAACTAGTCTAAATGCTTCTGAAAAATCAATTTCATTTATGTTTGTTATATTTTGGAACCTATTAGGTAATATTTTTTTTAAATCACTTAAGAAATTATTTTGGAAAATAGCATCATTAATATAATGAGTATCTTTCTTTTTTGCCCATGCATATACTATCTCCTCTTGTTCATCATTAAGAGCTAGTATTTCATTATTTATTTTAATACTTAATCCTTTTACAATGTGATTAGGAGGAAAAGCTACTCCATTGTGCTCCAATGTTTTCCATTTGAACGTCTTTTCTATGGTATTTGACATTAATAGATACAGGTTTAATGGTCATGTTTTACTATTGATAAATCTTACCAATAAAACGAAGCTAAAAATTCGTTTCATGGTTATACATTAGTTTTTTTGAACCTAAAGCGATCCATTTTTATTAATTCTTTATATGATCCAAAATCCTGTGAATCAGAAATGTCTAGTAAATCATCGTCAAAGTAATCAGCATTTGAATAGGTTTTAATAATTTGATAGTTGGACAACCTTTGAGCAGGTATTTTACCAAGAGTATGTATTATATTCCTAATAACTTTCGGTTTTAATAACTGTCCAAAAGAGGCTCCAGCAGAGGTCGAAATGCTTTCATTGATTAATGTTCCACCAAAATCGTTGGCGCCTGCTTCCAATAAGATCTGCCCCATCCGTGGTCCCTCTTTTACCCATGAAATTTGAATATTGTCAATTTGGTTATTAAAAAAAATTCTTGCAATTGCATGCATTTTTAAGACTTCTACCCCTGTAGGTCCATTTCGAATCCCATCAATGAGATTTCTATTATACATTGGTGCCTCACTATGTACGAAACTCAAAGGTACAAATTCTGTAAATCCTTTAGTTTCTTTTTGAATATTTTTCAAAATATTTAGATGTGTGGTAATATGTTTATAAGATTCTATATGACCGTACATTATAGTAGAAGTGGATTTGATTCCTAGTAAATGAGCACATTTAATTACTTTTATCCAATCTTCTACACTTATTCTGCCGGGGGAAATTTTGTCTCTTATTTCCTGATCTAAAATTTCAGCAGCAGTACCAGGTATACTTCCTAAGCCTGCTTCTTTAAGCATTTTTAAATAATCTATTACTGATGTATTAGATCTTTTTGCACCGTATAGAATTTCCTCAGGTGAAAAAGCATGAATATGTATATCAGGTATTTCTTTTTTAATAGCTTTACATATATCGACATATAACATACCATTCATTCTTGGAGGAAGGCCTGCTTGAATACATACTTCCGTAGCCCCAAATTTCTCCGCCTCTTTTGCTCTTCTTACTATTTCTTCAATCGGTAAAGAATATCCTTCTTCTTCTCTGAAGTCTCTACTAAAAGCACAAAAACCACATCTTTTGATACAAACATTTGTAAAATTTATATTTCGATTTACTACATATGTTACAATATCTCTTTTTTTTCTTTTACAAAGATGATTAGCCACAATTACAATGAAATTCAATTCGATTCCCTTAGAATTGAACAATTCTATAGTTTCATCTTCAGATATGGGATTTCCATCAATTACTCTATTCAATATATGGGAAATTACTGGATCGATGTTTTTTGTTATACTATCTAAATTCAACTAAATGTTCCTCTTTGACTAATCCATCTAAGCCAATAAAGTTTTCTACATAATTTCGTAAATCAGAGGAAATAAAATCATCCTTGTCTATAAACTCTGGATAGACTGGTAATCTTGCCCGAAGCTGTTGATGCTTTGATTCAGTGATAGATGTTAGCTCTTCTATCTTTGGCCATGGAAATTCAGGATTTACATGATCGCTTGTTACAGGAGAAATTCCACCCCAATCATTTATGCCTGCATCTATAAAAGAACTAAAACTTTTCGGAGATAAATTAGGAGGAATTTGAATATTCATATCAGGCATGATTAATCTTGCAATAGAAACAATTTTTAAGAAATAGTCATTACTAGGACAAGAAAAACTTTGCATCCTAGTATTTTTTTTGGGCTGAAAATTTTGTAAAATGATTTCCTGAATGTTCTGAAATTCATTATTAATACTTTTTAAAAGAAACAAATCATTTATTATTTCTTCTTTACTTTCCCCTATCCCTATTAGGAGGCCGGTAGTTAAAGGAATTTTCATTCTTCCAGCGTTCTTTATTACCTCGATTCTCTTCCTCGGGTTTTTACTGGATGCAAATTCATGCGGCATGCCCTTTTCCAGCAATTTTTCACTTGAAGATTCGAGCATCAAGCCTAAACTTACATTATACATCTTCAATAATTTCATTTCTTCTTTTGTAATAGTACCAAGATTGGAATGAGGTAACAGGCCAGTATCTTTTACAATTTTTTCAGATATATCAACTACATATTCTACGAGAGAAGCAAAGCCTAATTGCTTTAGCCATAATCTGGCTTCTGTATATCTCTCTTCTGGTTTTTCTCCTGCAACAATCAACGCTTCAGTACAGTGGTATTTTTTTCCAATTTTAGATAAATTAAGCACTTCAGATGGCTTCATCATAATTGAAGATGCTTCCCAAGGATTTTTTCTATATGTACAATATGAACAAAAGTCTCTACACAAGTTTGTTATATTAATAAAAATTTTTCTAGAATAGGTAATAACATCTTTTTTAAACTTGGTTTTTAAAGGGGAAGAAAGTTTCAATATAGATAGAATATCATTAGACTCCAAAAGGGCAAGAGCATCATCTTTAGAAAGAGTTAAGGTAGATTGGTATCTTTCCAGAATTTCAGATATGGAGTCGTCTTTAATCGAAAAGAAAATTTCTGAATTCATTATTATTATATCAATTAGTTAGTAATTTATCTTTAATTTTTATGAGATAGGAAACATCATATATTATATCAATCCTACATGAATACATGAGTGAACCTAATTCTCTAACTGAGACCAATACAAAATTTATTGTACCAATTAAGTTATCGGATACAGCCACGCGACTTAGCGATGAGGTCAAAAATGAATTAAAGAGTATTGGAATGATGGATGAAAAAGGAAAACTTAAATTAAAAGGCGTAAGTCCTAAAATGCTAAAAAGAATGAAAATGGAGTCTGTGGACTGCCCTGTTCTTCAAAGAGAAATATCATTTATCCCTTGTTATGTATGCAAGAATTTTCATAGTAGGATAACGGGACAAGTCTATTGTCGTGGTGAGCCATTATAACTATTAGATTAATTACAAGGGATTTTTTTGTCAGAAGCAAAAGAGATTGGAATAACAACTAGAAAAGAGGATGATTTTTCTGAATGGTATATACAAGTCGTAACTAAAGCTGGGCTAATCGATTATTCGCCTGTCAAAGGATTCATTGTACTCAAACCATACGGCTATAGGATATGGGAAATTATAACGGAATCTTTAGATAAAAAATTAAAGGAATCAGGACACCAAAATGGCTTCTTACCTATTCTTATCCCAGAAAGTCTATTAGCTAAAGAGACAGACCATTTTAAGGGATTTACTCCAGAGGTTTTTTGGGTCACGAAAGCAGGAGCTACTAATTTAACCGACAAGTTAGCGGTAAGACCTACTTCAGAAACTCTAGCATATCAAATCTTTTCTAAATGGATAATGAGTTATAGAGACCTTCCTTTGAAAATGAATTTTTGGAATTCAGCATTACGTGCTGAAATTAAAGCTACTAAACCTTTTATTAGAAACTCAGAATTTCTATGGCAAGAAGGACATACTGTGCATGAAACTCAAACAGAAGCTGAAGCAGAAGTTCTGTTGATTCTTAATTATTACGATTATATATTGCAAAAACTATTGGCCATTCCTACTCTTACAGGACGCAAAACCGATAAAGAAAAATTTGTCGGAGCTGTCTATACTAACACCCTCGAATCATTGATGCCTGACGGAAAAGCCTTACAAATGGCTACTTCTCATAATCTTGGCCAAAATTTTTCAAAGCCATTCGAAATTCGTTTTCTAGGTAGAGATTCAAAACAGTACTTTGCTTGGCAAACATCATGGGGAATTTCTTGGAGAGTGATAGGAGCATTAATTATGATTCATGGGGACAATAAAGGATTAATTTTACCGCCAAATATTGCTCCGATTCAATTGGTGATAGTACCCATCTTTAAGAATAAAGAACGAGATTTAGTTATTGAGGAATCTAAAAAATTATTGGTGGAATTAAACAATCTAGGTTTTAGGGTTGTCTTTGATGATAGGGAAGGATATACAGCCGGATGGAAATTTAATGATTGGGAGGTTAAAGGAGTACCCCTGAGAATTAATATTGGATTAAGAGACATAAATAATAAAAATATAGAAATTGTTAGAAGAGATACAGGAGAAAGATATATAATTAAAAGAGAAACATGTATTAAGGCAGTCGATTTTTATCTCCATGAAATTCAAAAATCCTTATTGGATAAGGCTAAGAATATCCAGGATAATAATATCTTAAAAGTTTCTAACTATAATGAAATGAAGAAAATATTAAATGAAAAGGGAGGTTTTATTTTAGCAGATTGGTGTGAAAAAGAAGAATGTGAAAATAGCATAAAAAATGAGACAGGTGCGGATATTCGTCTGATTCCAT
>JBIOXM010000307.1:0-7293 GCA_044869655.1 Nitrososphaeraceae archaeon
ACAAAAGATACTTTCAAATACTACATATATTATTAGTATAATAATAATTGTTATACAAGTTTCAATTCTTTTTTCTAATTGAAAGAAGAAAAGAGAAGAGAGAGGAACAATAAATTAATGCCAATATTACCTGAAACTGACAATAGAGTCAATGACGATCTTGTCCTATGTGAAATTAAAAAATAATAATGTCGAAAAAGATATAGAATGTTTTAGTCACTGGTTATCGATTAAAGATGGAAATTGTGATGAGGAGGATAACAGGAATATCCAATTATCTCTAACTAGATTTGAAAGAGAGAAAAACAAATTATTACTTCATGATAATCTCAACAATTTAGATATTGAGGTTGTTTTTACTGATGATATTCCATTCTGTAACTTATGCCAGCTAGATGATTGTGCACATATAGGTTTCGCTATATGTGCAAAACAAAATCATGATGATTAATTAATATTGTATTATATTGTATTATAAAATCATTCGTTAATATTTCTTTATAATGATGGGATTATTCATGATCTACTATTCCATTTAACTTGATAAATTTGAATAGATCTGTATTCTCCTCTATTTTATAATATTTTTTTATATTTTCCAAGGTTTCATCATCATAAATCCTAAGTTTTTTTTAAATTATCTTTTATTATTATTTCATTATTTTCTCTCCTATGTATAATTTTTCAAAACCATCTTAGGTGTTTAAAATTAGTGCTTGTTTTTCTGTGTAATTATTAATAGAACAGAGGATTGATAAAATCTATATATAATTAAAATTAAAATAATAATTTTTTCTTTATTAAATTAAGTCATGCCCAAAAAAGGTCAACAAATTAATAGTTAAGATAATAAAAGTAACAAATAATACTACTTCTTAATAACTCATTAAAGTTATAATATATTGTAAAATAAATGGTATGTAAAGGGATATGTTCCCGCCATAAAGCAATGAGACCTTCTACGGGTAAAAGATATTTGATAGGACAAAAACGTTGTCAAGGTTGTCAAATATTTATTAATTGGCAAGGGTTTTTTTGCCCGTGTTGTGGATGCCGATTAAGAAATAAGCCTAGAAATAAGAAATATGAATACTATCTCATATTAAGTAACAATATCAAAAATAAAAAACTAAATAGATATTAATAAATAAAATCATATTTTACTTAATATTTAACACTAGGATGAAAACTTTATTATTCTAGAGATAGAAAAAATAAGTGAGAGTAAACCGTAATAATTGCTTTATTAATATATTTAGTTGACATAATTCGATAATATTTGATAGTTGATATTAAAATCCCAAATTTATTAATTATAATTTCAAAATATTTGTTTTATTCGAAATGTAAAATTTTATATTTTTCTTTACATTTATCTTTAATGCACTAAAGTAAAATATTCTGTAACTTTATTTAACTATATTGGCTTTAATTGTTAAAGAGGTTCTGTTTGGAGTTCTTTGGACTGAAAAAACCAAACTAGAGGACATGTATATCAACACATGAGCCTCAATGAACCTCTCTACTAAGTTTCAAATCTTTAAAATAATCGAACGAATAAAACTCCATAGTTGTAACAATGCTATTTTTGTGTAATAGATCAGGAGCAGGAGATTATTTGAAATAGAAATTATGATATAACTTTATAATATTATTATTATAATAATAAAATATTTAGTCGTAAATTTGTTACATATACTGGCAAACATGAGCAATACTTTACTTTCCTTAATGCAGAAGCATATCATTCTTCTTTAGCAGAATATTTTTAAGTTTACAGAATTTCAGTTAGAAAATAACTTAATCATAGTTAATACTTTATAAATAGAAAAATTAGATGGAGGAATAAATATTCTTCCAAAGAAATGGTGAAAGAGGAATATATTCTTACTATTATTTACAATAATTAGGAACTTCTATACAAATCAAATGCTGATTACCATAAATTGGTCCGCTACCAAAATGATTATTGACCTTAGTCGGTTCTAATAATATACTAATAACACTATTTCCTAATAATGTAATCTGTGTTGAAACATCCTTTACTGGACCTTCTTTCATAGTTACTGTAGAAGTTCCATTGAAGATAGTAGAATTATTACTCGTATTTACAATAGGATCTGCATTTAACTTGAAGTCATATATGGAATGTTTATGTTCACTTGTTCCGTCAGTTTTTATCATATAGAAAGTAGAATTAAATGTTGGAGTTGTTTTAACATTTTCAATTTTATATACCCCTGTAACGATCCATGTTGTTGCCGAATTAACGTCATTTGAGATACTTGATATAGATCCTTTAATTATCTCATTAGTAGGATTTGTCGGATTTATTGAATATACATTGTATAATATATGATTGGTTGTAAAAAGAACAATAAGAGATGGAACAACTACAACTGCTAATGTAGATACTAATAATGTTTGTTTAAGGAATGTTTGTTTGTACATCAAAAAGAAATTTAATATATATTATTTAAGTATTACAATATTATTGGATTATGAGTTTACATTATACTTAATTTAGAAATTAAATAATTTTAATATCTTGATGTAGAACCCACATTTGATGGTTGAGGATTCGAGTCTCATTCCGGCTCACAATTCTAGTAGTCACTTTTAGAAATACTAGTATTAAAAATACAATACCTTTAGAAAAATTGTTGTGATCGATAAGCCAACAGAATTACTATTAGTATGAACATTTCCCATTTTTATGAAAATTGCAATATTCTGACAAGATTTTATTTTTTCTTTAATCAATTTTTACTTGTATATAGTATATATACTTCTTTATTTCAAGTTAAAGAATTCTATTGTATCAAATAATTCTGAAAGCTCTTTTGAAACATGATTTGAAAATATATCAAGAATTTCAAAATCTGAAGCGTGAAATTTTTTAGTACTAAACATAGCTATTACACCAATACATCTATCCTTATGTGTAAGCGGAAATCCTGCAAATGATTGCAATTTTTCTTTCCTTGCCCAATCAGGATATTTTATTCGCTTATCATTTACAATATCATTAGAAATAGTAGGTTTTTTTGTTTTTACAATTGGTCCAATCTTATTCTCATCGATAGAAATAATAGAAAATTCTCCATTGATATTCTTGTATTTTCCAGCACTAAATTTTAATACAAGGTTTCTTTGTTCTTTATCTAATATCCATAGCCTTGCAAATTTTGCATCAAAATATTTTACTATACTTTCTACAATAAATTGAAGTTTGTCATTTAAGTTATTATATTTTTTAAGTGAATTTAAGATTTTATAAACTTGAAATTTTTTTTCTTTGCTTTCATAATCATCAAATATAGTATATGACATAGATTTGATAATTCTTGATTCATAAGAGCGATAATCTTGTATAAGTTCAACAAACCTATTCAAAAAATTATTACTTTCTAGTTCGAATTGGTCAACTGAATCAAATACAAAATGACAAACCCAATCAAAATCACCAGTAGTTTTAGCTGCATACGTACAGAATTGTGATTCATCACAATATTTTTCAAGCCTTTTAATTAACGAGGAAGTATTCATTGAATATTTGAATTTAAGTAACACAGTTCGATTTATTTTATCTTGTATAATATCAGGATTTAAAATTGATGAATAGCCTAAAATTACATTTGATGTTTCTAATCTTTTTAATCTATTTCTTATAGTTCTATCAGTTACATCATAACCTAAATTATTAAGATGTTTAGCAATATCATATGATGAAATGCGTGCGTTTTTTCCTAAATGTACTAGAATAGATTTATCTATTTCATCAAGCAATAAGTTATAGATGTCAAGTTCATTTTTATTTATTTCCATTTAGGAAAATACTCATTATAATTTTTATAAAAATAATCAAAGCCCTTACATAAAATGATATCTATTTTCCGAAATGGAAAATAAATACAATAAATTATTCCGTAGTAAATATTATTACAAATGCCGTAATATAGTTATGAGTCAATTAAAAAATATAGATTTCTTTGAACTAGACAGAGTACTAGAGGATATTGCAAAGACATATGCTGCACCTTCAGCTACCGTATGGTTTAAAGTAAATAATAATAGTAAACCCACACAAGAAGAATATCATCAGAAAGTTATTGAATTTATAAAGAAATTTGAAGATTTGATAAAATCTAATTATCCCTCAGACAATGAATATTCAAATTATTTGAAAGAATATATTTCAAAAAATATAAGATATGGAATCTCTTCAATTAACGCCGGAAATAACAAAGAAGTAGAAAGAAGGTATCGATACTATGTCGATTACAATTAACAACAACAGGTAATAAGGAATAAGAAAAAAGAAATGACTTTAAGTTTATATAAACTCGCAATCCCAGGTATAGTCGCATTATTAGCAGTTGGAACAGCAGGTTTTCTACTTGCATTCAGTTATTATCCAGAAAAACATGTAAATGTAGATATTGATGGAAAATGTTATGAATTATTGGATACAGCAAACGAGAAGCATAAAATTCTTGGAGCTGAAAATGAAATTAATATCAAACAAATGCAATTAAACATGATTGAACATAGCGATGTCAGTTTGCCCATAGTTTTTAGTGGATTTAAAGGAGATGTAGATGATTTCATAAAACAGTATAATATTAGAAATATAGTATCGGTACAAAAGGTTTCTGACAATCCAACATTTGATAAGTTCATAATAAAAGCAACATTATCAAAGAATGAACTTCAAAAAATCGTAAATGACCTAAAAGTAAGTGATTTTTATCCTACCTTATCAATAAGAGGAAGTGTAGGATTAGGACCAAATAAATACATTAGTACTGAAGAAGGAAAGATAATTTCAACAGAATCTAAAGATTTTATGGAACATGGCATTAAAAATATTGTTGAATCTAAAATGGGAACAAAATTAGCTGAATGTCGAAATATTTAGTTTAAAATTAGTAATCATTTATATTTTTATTATTGCATTTTATCGAGTATTTCTAAATTCCCGGCTGAAGTTTTTCATCAGTAGATTGCCATTTCTAAACGCTATCTCCAATTCGCAAATTTTAAGTTTAAATCCCACGTAAGACTTTGATCCCTAGCTTGAATCCAATTCTTTGATCAATTCATAAAGTTTTTAGAATCGGAAAGAAATAACCATAATATTTTTTAAATAATATTATAATATAGTACATGTATATATTAATAATAATAAGTACAAATATTAGCGCAAGCTTCTAATATTATTAGTACTAGCAAAGATATGCATGAAAAGACATATTTTCAAGTAGTAGTCTATACTTAAAAAAAACGTGACCGAAATAATTAAACTTTTTCCGACAAACTACACCAAAAAATTGCGATTATAAAGTGTTCTAAAACTTATTAGAGGGTATTTTAAATACTAATTTTTTCAGTTGTTTATTAATATATTTGTTAATATTAACGCTTTATTTTTATTTGTTGTAAATTAATACAACGATATTCTGCAAAATAACTTTAATTATGCAGAAAAAATAGAAAGATCATCTAGTAGATAAATAAACCCTTTTTTCTTATTTTGATTAATTTATAATATTATTGTTTTTGTTCTATTATTGTCAAAATGTTTAATTAAATACTCTCTAATCATCAATAATCTTTTGATAAATTGATAGAGATTATTTGTTCTGTAGATTATCTGATATTTTGATTTATCATTATCTTCTCCTCCTTCTTCTCCTTCCGCTTTTCTTGATTCATATATATTTAATTCAAATTTGTCGTTTTTTAATATATTAAAGAAAAATTTCTTATTTGTAATTTTTTCAAAACAACTTAACTCATAGTCTATATAATTTAGAAATTGTCTTGGCAGTAAATCATAACTACTAGAATTAATATTATTAAAATTGTTAAACATAGACCTTTTTTATAGTTTCTTTTTATTATTTAATACTTTAATTTATTATTTACTGGTGAATCATACAGTAGATAAATTCGTTTCAAATATATAGTCATGGGTGAGAGCAAGTATTGCATACAATAAAAATAATATTAATATTTAGGTATTAGAAATTGACAATTTTATATAGTAATTTAATTTAACCAATTAGTAAATATTTCTTATACTAATTTTTTTAAGCAAGAGTGTTTGTATTTTCATGTTGTCATCTGAAGAAATCTTAAATCACAAGAAAGAAAGAAAAACTAGAAAGAAGAGAGATAAAACAACCCCACGAAAAGAAAAGATTAGCAAAGAAACAAATGAAGAACAAAAATCACAAGAAATAAAAAAATTATTTCCAGAACCTATAATTTATGACCCGGACAAAAATCAAAGAAATATACAATTAGTAATAGATGATGATAATAATAATTTCAAACAAGGCAATAAGGACCAAATTACTAGAGACGTAAAAGAAATTACGAACTATTATCTAAATCTTCACCAAGATATAATAAATACTTATAATTCGATATATTCTCAAATGTTAAAAAATATTTCCAATCTATATTTGGATAATTTTTTTAGTGTTTCGGCGACATTTACAAATTATTCCTCTGAAATTAAAAATATGTATACCAGTTTGAGTAGTAATAAAGATCAGTCATTAAAATTGATAGACAATATTATAACTGAAAATTTAGATACATTTATCAAATCAATAGAATTTATACAAAAATTCTATAAGAATGTAATTGAGAGTTACTTAAATTGTATAAAAAAGTATACTTAACAAATTGACAGTAATATTAGAAAATGATTAAAATTGTTAATTCTATGGTTACGTTTAAAGGGCTAGATAAAATAAAATTAGATGTAATCTATTTATTTTGAATACAATCCCGAACTACTGCTTGGAGGTTCGAGTATTCTTCCGGCTTCAACTCTAGTCATAGTTTAAATTCTAGTTATATACATGAAACCAATTTTCTATATAATGAAATGAAAAATATATAGTCAATAGTATTAATATTAATATGATATAACTTTGAGGTATAGAAATATGTCTTCAACTAAAAAAGATAATATAAAAGAAAGTACCAACCAATTTAAAGAAAATACAGACAGATATTTAGAACAACAGAGACAACAATTTAATGATACAGCATCTAATATATCTGAAACTACAGAAAAGATTAATGAAAGCGTGAATCAATTTCAAGACGATAATCGAAGAATCTTTGAAAAGAATGCAGAGAGTTTGAGAAAAAATCAAGAACAGATTAACAAAACAATACAAGAAATATCAAACAATGCTATAGAGTTTCAAAAGAATGTCTTTGATACCTATCGATCATCATATGCTCAATTCTTTGATAACATCAATAATA
>JBIOXM010000308.1:0-4729 GCA_044869655.1 Nitrososphaeraceae archaeon
GAAGAGAAAAATATGAAAATTCTGACCTTGAAAATCTAAGACTTACTCTCTTGGACGCAGTGAGAACAACTAGAAAATTTGGATTAGGCTGGATGTTTATAAGTACGTCAATTTCAAGTGTACATAAGGATATTCTTCAACAATTAAGAATAATGTTCTGTGGTTTTGGTTTATCAATAGGAAATGATTTAGTCACTCTAAGAGAATTAGTATCTGATCATAATGCACTTAAACTATATCAATCATTTACTGATCCTGCATCTTCATTTAGTACTAAATCCAGAAAATATTCTTTTATGAGTCAAGGACCAGTATCGCCTCTTTCTTTTGCTGGTACTCCACTTTTTTTAAATGTCTTTAATTCTTCAGATACATTCGTAAAGGAAAATAAATTACTTTCATATACAAGAAAGAGTATCTCAAATAGTTTAACTTATACTCAGGATAATTATGATTTTTAATTGTTATATTAACTTCATTTGTAATTTTAATATTTCATTATTTAAAATTAAATTTTACTAAAATGAGAATAATTCATATTTCTGATACCCATCTTGGAAAGAGGCCAAAAAGAACAAGAACTTCAATTATTAATCAAGAGATAAAACCAATAGAAGATGATTTTTATAATTCTTGGAAAAGGTTTATAGAGGAAATAATAAATCTTGATAAAGATGAAAAACCTGATATCATTATTCATAGTGGAGATTTTTTTGATACTCCGTCAGGAACTGATCCTTCACCACCACCAGAATTTGCAAGAAAAGTAGCTGCAGAGACATTCAAAAAATTACATGAAAATAATATTCCCATCGTTATAGTTGATGGAAATCATGGTCGCTATATGCAATATAGAATTTCACCAATAACAGAATACACAATTTTGTTTGATAATGTATATCTTTTTACTTATTTTGATATAAGAGATAGTATAAGAAATCAACAACCTTTATTCAAAGACTTCCCAACATTGAATTTAAGAATTCATGCACATCCATCATTAGAATCCAATGACTTACCACAGTTATTATTAAAATATGAAGACTGGGTCAATATACAAAATAATAATATTAATCCTAGTATGGTAAACGTATTTTTAGCTCACGGAATGATAGAAAATCATACGTTAAACAGCAATTTTTTGACAGGAGACTATGATTATATTGGACTTGGAGATAATCATAAGATGCAACAAATCAATGATAATACATGGTATGCTGGATCGACAGAATTGTGGAGCTTTAATGAAGAAACTTACCAAAAAGGTTATTTAATAATTGATATTGATGATTCATCTTTTAAATCTAAAATTAAAGTGAATCAAAAACTTTTACCTCAACAGAGAAAAATAGTAAGTGATCATGTAGAAATTTATCCAGATGATAATAATTCTAAAATTATTGATCGTATTAAAAAAGTATTTGAGAAAAATGGACTAAATATATCTTATAATTATCAAACTGCAGCTAGAGTTAAAATAACTATACTGGGTAATAGAAGTTATGGTTCATTTTATAATATCCATGAAATATCATCTTATCTAAATAAAATAACATTAAATAGCAATGACTATAACATAGTCGAATTTATTCTAGAAACGCCCAAATATTATGATGAAACTGTTATTAAACAAATTAGACAAGATGAGACATTTATAGAATATTTAATAGAAGATCCAGAGAAAGAATTTAAAAAATATATTACATCTACCAGAAAAGAAGATCTAAAAAAAAATAATTTAGATTCCGACATGCTTGCTAAACTTTTCTTTGAATCATTAAAGAATCAATAGTGATATTATGAAAATTTTGAAAATAGAATCAAAAAATTTCAAACCTTTTGATAATATTTCCATACCATTTGAAGGATATCTTGGAGAAGGATTCTTTATTATCAAAGGAAAAAATTCGATGGGTAAAACAAGCATAATAGAATCTATTCTATGGGGTCTACTTGGTGAACATCTAATGGCTGAAAAAGATAGAAAATCTATAATTAAAACTGGAGAGTCTAAATGTGAAGTTGCAATAACATTTGAAATAAGTGACATCCTATATAGAGTAATAAGAACAATTGAAGTTATTAGAAAAAGAAAGTCATTGCAGGACCCTCAAAATGAGTTAGTGAAATCATCTGCATTGTTATTTAAAAAAGAAAAAGATGAAGAGAGATTCATTCAGCTTTGTAGAGGTCCGAATATCGTTAATCAAGAAATTGAATCACTTTTGGGAGTATATCCAGAGGTAATTGAAAAAACTGTCTATATTAGACAAAAAGAAGTAGATAAACTTGCACTCGCAGATCCAAGTGAATTAAGAGAATTAATCAAGAACTTATTTGGATTAAATGATTTTGACGACCATATAAAAAAATACTTAAAGAATCAAATTAATAGTATTAATGAAGAAATCAAAGATTTAAAAATACAAATTGGAAGCTTCTTAACAGAACAAAATGAATTGGAAAAGCAAAAACAAATTTTAAAAGCAAAAACAGAAAAACTTGAACTAAAATTTCAAGAAATAAAAAATGATAAAAATGCTTTAATTAGTTATCCCTCTGAAGAGAAATTAAATAAAATTAAGGTAAGTATGGAAACTATAGAGAAATATAAAAAAGATGTAGATTATAAAGAAAAACTGTATAATTATAAAAAAGAAAACATACTAATACAAGAAAACAGAATACAAGATTTTCAAGATAAAATATTTCTCCTAAATTCAAAAATTTTAAATCTTTCAAAAGATCTAGAAGAATTTCCACCAAAAGATACTATAAGAAAAGCTAGTGATATCTTAAAAGGAATAGATAATGATGAAAAACAAATAAGAAATTTAATATCAAAATCAAAACAAAAGTTAAATATAGATATTCAAAATATTTCAATAAATAATGTAGAAGAACTTAAAAGAGTTAAAGAAAAAAATCAATTTGAATTAGAAAAGATTGACAAAGAAAGAATTTCGATATTGACTATGATGGAGGGACATAAAAAGCTTCTTATCTCCAATCAGCTCTTATATGAAATTCAGGATAATAGCATTAAGTATATACAAGATAGAGATAAATGTCCAATATGCAATAATAATATTAATAATAAGAATACATTAATATTTGATCTCAAACGAGCAAAAGAAAATATATTTAATAAAGAAAATTCATTTAAAAAAGAGATAAATCTATTAGAAAAAAAATTAAAGAAAATAGAGACAGACCTTGACGAAAAAAAGGAAGTAAGACAATTAATCGAAGTTATAGTTACCATAGTAAATGGATTAATAGAAAAACGTTTCAATTTTTATGATGAGTTAAATTCTCTTTCAGAAGTATATAAGCGATATGATAAACTAAATAATTTAAATTCAAGAATAATTGATGATCTTCTTTCGTCAGTATCAGAGATAGAAAATAATATTTTTTCATCAAAAGAACTTTTAAAAAATTTTAAAGAAAGGATAGAATCTGAAAAAATTAAGCTTGAAAAAATGAAGAAAGAAATAAACATATTCAATAAAGAGAAAAATGATGTTTTATTAAAACTGGAATCAAATAAATTAAATTTACAAACATATTGTGAGGAGATAAAAGTATCAAATATTCATAATCTATTAGCAAATTTTTATTGCAATAGTATTGATGAACTAATTTCAAAAAGACTTAATATTACCGTAAGAATCGAAGAAAAAGCTAAAACTATTGAAAGTATTCAAGGGGATATTTCTTATTTAACAGAAGAAATTGAAATAAGAGGAAAGAAAATAATCAGTTTAAGAGTTGCAGAAAAGAAACTTAAAGAAAAAGAATATTTGTTAAAACATGTTCTATTTTTACTGGGAGAAATAGATGGCTTTATTTCTAACGATATCGTTGAAGGAAGACTGTCTAATGTTTTAATGAAAAGTACTAATTTTTATCTAATACCTTTTACAGAAGGTAGATATGAAATCTCTAATATATCATCTACAATGAGAAAAATAAAAGATAGAATATCTCATGGTTTAACATTAACTTTGGTAGATAATAAAGATCACATAACAAAGAATAAAGAACAACTAAGTGGAGGGGATGAATCAGCTCTTGGTCTTGCACTTCGGATTTCTATATCAAAGCTTATGTCGACTATCAGACCTTTCAAACACGTAGAAAAAAAAATACCTATGATAAATTTTATTATAATGGATGAACCTATGACCAGCCTTGATGAATTTCGAAGAAACGTAATAATGAATATTTTGATGAAAGATCAAAGCTTTAAACAAATCTTTCTTATATCTCATGCTGAAATAAATGAAGAAGAGAATAATAATTATCATTCTATAGTAATAAATGATAATGAAAATTCTAAAAGAATGGTAGAATATTTCCATTAAAAAATTTTATTTAAATTGCATACACAAATTTGTTGTTGTAAATTCTTGACTGAAAATTGACAATGAGCATAAACCAAATGCCATTAATTGTAGTATGATATAAGAACAAAAATGATCCATAAAGAGGAACTTCTTTAAAACATCAGGACATGGCAATTTACAGAATTTAATTTACTATTTCTTCTTTAATAATCACATACAATATATCAAGATTTAATTTATCCATTATGAAATTAAATATATATGAAACTATACAAAAAATTAACACTAATTAACACTATATTAGGAATAACGGTATGCATTATAATTTTGTTAATATACTTTTTTATAAATTCATTAATTGGTATACCTCTTTTAGG
>JBIOXM010000309.1:0-5681 GCA_044869655.1 Nitrososphaeraceae archaeon
TTTTTAAGTTTATTGTATGATTAATACTGGTATATTTATATTGCTTATTATTTTCCTAGCATCACTGAATAACGACCTTATCCATGAATCAATATGAGAAGATGTTAAAACCAATAAATCAAAGTTATTCTCTTTAATTTCTTTAACTATTTCATCATCTGCTTTACCTGCTCGAAATTTATATGAAATATTATTTTTAAATCCTGCTGCTTCACATTTCTTAATTTTTTCTTCCATGGCATCTATTACCTCCCCTTTTATATGCCGATGAAAGTTTTGGTTATCCATTTTTGATGATTCATGTGAACCTTCTACAGTTACATCCTCAAATTTATCTACATCCTCTAATATACGAAGAATGAGCAATTCTGCACCTGTCGAATTGGATAAAGAGACTGCATAGCTAAGTGCACGAGCTGATTCATCTTTACCATCATCAGCAACTAATATTTTTTTAAAAGAAGGAATATTATTTTTAGAGAAAGTATATTTTGGAGATTTTTCAGATAAATTTTCTGATTCCTCTTCTATTTCTGGCGTCACGCTTCCATCAGGATTTATAATTTCATTTCCATTAGAATTTAAATTATTATCATCAGTGCTCATAGAAAATAAAATTATGAAATGTAATTTATAATTTTGTAATAGTTACGATGAAAAACCAACAAACTGTTTTAATTGAAGCAAATATCTTTGTTTCTTAATTCTTTCCTTTCATTGATAAAGTCATTATACTAATAATAATTATATTGATTCTAATAAAATATATTGTGATAATAACAATGTAAAAGATTCGTGGATGTCTTATTAAAATCTATATTAAAACGAATAACTCCATTAGTTATTGGTGGTACTATTACAGGTATAATTTTAATTTATTTTTTAGGTTTTTTCATCACGATTGTATTAAATAATATTGTATGGTTAATTATTTCGACTTTTATTTACAAATACCATTGGAAAATGAATGGTTTAGAAGATATCTTAATTCTTTATATCATTATCTTTTCCAAGATAAAAAAAGAAAAGAACAAAGAACAACACTATTAGTATTTAGACATGAGATTTAATGATAGTGTTCAATCATACTTTTCTTTTAGAGGATTTTAAAATGTCATTCATTAATCCAATCTTCGCCTTTAATTTTTCACATAATATTTATTGCATAAAATAAATGTCATACAATAAAAATTATTTATTTTTAAATCTAATAGATCCATTCCAGAGGTCTATAAAATAAATTTTTTTGTTTAGATACCTTTATCTAAATAGGAATATACTTAAGTTTAATTTGGTAAACGCGCAAATGTAGATTATCATTTATAAAAGATGGATTTGCAGATAAATTATTTTGCTATTGTCTATTAAAGATATTTAGACTTTTATACTATATTGAAGCTTTTATGTAACTAATTTCTAGAATTACATCCTATATCAATTTAATCCTGAAAAGATAAATTAATGAATTGTATTTGTTAAATATATGCATTTCCAATTAATTTCTTTACTATACTATATCTATTATAAGGATAAGAATATAAAAAACTACCAAATAATTGTATAATGTGTGAGTTGAATTTATAACAGTACAATATTAATAAGGAAAAATAATCTATTATTATAAATGCTTTTTTTTATACAATCGTCACTCCTGATAATTGGTATATGTGTTTTGTCCGCTAGTAATTTATTAAATTATAATAATACATTTCAAATTCCATTTTTTCATAAGACAGAAGCATCAATAATGGATACAAATGGATCATTAAATATTCAACAAAATCAACCATTACAACAACAAAATCAACCATCAAATGACAATTTGATAATTGGTTCCTTTGGTAATGATCGAATAACAGGTACTACAAATGATGATATCATAGTTGCATTATCTGGTTCAGATACTGTACATGGCTTAACAGGCAATGATAAAATACAAGGAAATGAAGAAACAGATCAATTATACGGCGATAATGGAGACGACATAGTTCAGGGAGGAAGTGGTAGTGATCTTTTGTATGGTGAAGAAAATAATGACGTCATAGCTGGAGGAGTTGATGACGATTATTTAATAGGAGGTAATGGAAATGATAAATTGTATGGAGATGTAGGAGATGATATCCTTTCTGGTCTAAAAGGTGCAGATTATTTTGATTGTGGAGATGGAGTAGATGTTATAATTGATTTTAGTTTAAATGAAAGTGATGATACTGCAGGCAACTGTGAAGAAATTCAAAATAATTAAAGAAGAGATGTAAAGAGAACAAATTTAATAATATATGATTAATTTTTACAACATTATCTATAAAATTCTAAATAAAATACATTTTGACTTGGTTGTTTTAACTAAACAAATTATTTATATTAGTTCTAGAACGAATGAAAACAAAATACAGATACAAAAAAAAATTATAATCATAACAGTACATCATCAATAACTTATAATGAGACGATTTTCCATTTAACGTATCATTCTCACTCTAATGAAAAATGAATAAAGTTGAATAACAAAAAGAAAGATGAAAAGAAAAATGGTGATAATATGGTTGTTATGGAATTAAAAAACATAACCAAAATATTTGATTCACCTGCAGGAAAATCTGTTGTCCTTAAAAATATTAATTTTACAATAAACAGAGGAGAAATTATATCAATTGTTGGACCTTCAGGGAGTGGCAAATCTACACTACTTAATATTATAGGTGTCCTAGATAAACCCACTACAGGAGAAATTATTATAAATGGATTTAATATCCTGTCTCTTAATGAATCTGAAATTGCACAAATGCGAAATAATTTAATTGGATTTATTTTTCAATCTTTTAACTTAATTAACAGAACTAGTGTTCAAAAGAATATTGAAATACCTGCCATAATCCTGGGAATGAAAAGAAGCTTACGCCATTATCGTTCCCAAAAGTTACTGGAAATATTAGGAATAAAAGATAAGGCAGAATACAAACCTATGAACCTTAGTGGGGGGCAACAACAAAGAGTGGCTATAGCACGTGCTTTAATTAATGATCCAACAATAATTTTAGCTGATGAACCAACCGGAAATTTGGATACCAAAACTGGACAGGAAGTTTTCGAGTTACTTAAAATGCTTACTAAAAAATTTAAAAAGACAATTATTATTGTAACGCATAATCAAGAGATAGCAATAGAAACTGACAAGACCATTTTTATAAGAGATGGAAAAATAGAAAAAGAAATTATTAATTAGATTGTTAATCAAAATTTGTATTAAACATATAAAGAAAAATTTCCAAAAACCTTAATATTAGATATTTGAGAGTAGATGAAATGAAGACAATAAAATTATGATACTTCCTTTTTTCATTCTATTTTCTTTCATGTTATTTTTGTTATTCTTTTTGGTAATTTTTATCAATCCTAATTTTTTAATCCTGAGTAATGGTTATGGTCAAAGAGAACCACTTGATGATAAAAGTCCCTCATTTCTAGAAGCATACTGGACAAATAAACCTGTAACTCCATCTCAATCTCAAGGGGAGAGTAATTCCTTCAAGGTTGAAGTTGGTCCAGGAGAAGGTCCATCAACTCTTGCAGTAGTATTAGTCAATACTGGAAGATCAGAGATTACTGGAATAACAGGAGATTTAACATTACCAAAAGGCTTTAAAGCTATAAAAGGTGAAAATAATGTAAAATCAGAAAACATTTCTGTTGCAAGCTATAATTCAATTGTAAAACCTGGAGAGAGTTTTCCGCTCTATTTTACTTTTGGAGTCTTGAATAATACAAATGTTGGTCCTTATTACGGATCTTTGAAATTAACTTATTCAAAAGTTCTTGAAACTGGACAAATTATGTCAAATGTTACTGTACCTTTCCGTCTTACGGGCAAAGTCATTCTAGATGTAATATTACAAAAACAAAATTTAATTACTAACACTCCCAATTATTTACCAATTTTATTATATAACAAAGGATCTGCTGATGCAAATGGAGTAATTGTTACCATTACCAATATTTCTGGTGGAACTACAACAATAAGTAATAAAGATCATGAAAATGAGAAAAGCATTATTGATGACGATCCAATACTTTATAATAATTCTGAAACTAATAATAATAATCCCAAAGCGAATATTCATGGTAATAGTAATTCTACCATATCAAATACTTTATCTAACACTTCTAAAAGTATTTTAACAAACCAAACATCACAAAAAGTATCAGATAATAGACCCACTGATAATCAAGCTACCACATTTAATCTAGAGAGAATTGTATCAAATAACACTTCATTAATTACTCCGGTTATATATCCTGAATATTCAACCGGTGGAACGATCCAAAATATGAAATTAAAGATAGATTATAATGATCCTTATGGTAACAAAAAAAGTTCAGAAAAAACTTTAGGATTAATAATATCTCCTAATCCTCCAGAATCTGTTTTAAGTATTGATGAAGCTAGAACGAATTTTGATATTAATACGACGAATAATAGTAATGATAGAATAACCTCTAATACTTCCAAAACAGAGACACTCATGCTCCGAGCTGGAATGGTTGAAAGTGCCAAAATAATTGTTTCCAATAATGGAAAGCAAGAACTCAAAAATGTTGTCTTTTCTCTGAAATCTGAATCAGATTCAGTTAAAATTCTTGGAAACACCAGATGGACATTAAATTCTATAGAACCATTCTCAGAAAGCGAATTATCAACACAGATCTTTTCCTCGGAAGAAGTAATAAGTAAACCTATTTCTTTTACATTGGATGCTGAATATATTTCAGGAGGAAAGTCTAAAAAAGATTCCCTTTCTATAGGCGCTTATGTACAAGGACAAATAACCATAAGAAGTTACGAGGTAGCTATTGAAAGTATAGGAGGAGTTTTAAATTTAGTGGGAAATTTGTTAAATGAGGGTAATACCGTAGCACTTTTTACTACTATTGAGATCATTAATAATAATAATAATGAACTTTCACCTAAACTTACATCAACTACTTTGCAGAGTAGAGATTTGGTAAAACAACTACCTTTGGAAAGTTTGCCGTCACCCCAATATTTAGGAGATCTTACTGAGAATTCGCCATTACCTTTTAGTATTCCAATAGATATTAAATCAAATACAGAAAATGGCAAATATATGACAAATTTAAAAATAAGTTATAAAGATGATTTGCGAACAGAACATGATTTGGTTTTAAACGAAACTGTATACTATGAACCTTTAGAATTGGATCAGACTAACGCGAGGGACAAGGAGAGTAATAATAGTATTCTAGGTTTTACTATACCTAATTTGATGACTCCGATAATTGTTATTTTTATTTTATCTATTCTGATCATTATTACAATAATAATTTTTATATTTACTAGCAAAAAGAGAAAAAACAAAAAATCAAAATTATATGAATCTTTAAAGTATCAAGATAATAATGATACTGAGGATTTTTTAGGTGACAAAAAAGATGAAAGCGTTTAAAAGTAATAAATAATAATAAATAAAAGTTATTATGATGTTTTTACCTTAATAAAACAAATAAAGGATAAGAATTCGAAATGGATTTTAAAGAAATAATACTCTTATCGTTTGATGCTATTAAAGAGAGAAAAACAAAATCCTTACTGACAATTGTAATGGTAATGGTGGGTAGTAGTCTTATGATTGCCGTTAGTGGAATGGGTGCTGGATTTAGCG
>JBIOXM010000310.1:0-5850 GCA_044869655.1 Nitrososphaeraceae archaeon
TAATGATAATTGCATGTCCATGTGCTTTAGGCATTGCTACTCCTGCAGCTCTTATGATGGGTGCTGGAAAGGGTGCAGAGAACGGTATCTTGTATAAGGGAGGAGAACATATAGAGATAGCAAATAAGGTTACAACTATTGTTTTTGATAAAACTGGAACATTAACTGTAGGAAAACCATCTGTAACGGATTTGGTATCTTTAACAAAAGAGATTGGAGAACAAGAATTACTAAGACTTGCAGCAATAGCAGAATCTGGTTCAGAACATCCTTTAGCACAGGCAGTAATCAGAAAAGCTAAGGAAAATGGTACACCAATAGCTAACCCAGATTCATTTGAAGCAATTTCAGGACAGGGTCTTAAGGCTACCTATTCAAATCATACAATTATAATTGGCAATAGAAAGATTATGGAAGATAATCACGTTGCAGTTACTGAAAGAGTTGATACAAATCTTTCTGAATTTGAAAAAGAAGGCAAGACTGCAGTTTTAATTGCAATAGATAATAATCTTTCAGGCATAATAGCCATATCTGATACTATAAAAGAAAATGCAAAATATGCAATTAAAGCTTTGAAAGCAAAAGGAATCGAAATAATAATGCTTACTGGAGATAACGAGAGAACTGCTAATGCAGTAGCAGCTAAACTCTATATTAACAGAGTAATAGCAGAAGTACTGCCACAACAAAAGGAAGAAGTAATAGCAACACTGAAGACAAAAGAAGGCAAAGTTGTTGCTATGGTTGGCGATGGTATTAATGATGCTCCTGCACTGGCTCGGGCAGATTTGGGAATTGCTATAGGTTCCGGAACCGATGTTGCCAAAGAGACAGGTGGAATCATATTAATCAAAGATGATATAAGAGATGTTGTAACTGCATTAGATTTAGGAAAAAGGACAGTTTCAAAGATAAAACAGAATCTATTCTGGGCATTTGCGTATAATACTGGTTTAATACCTATAGCAGCTGGAGCATTAGTACCTTTTCTTGGGCTAGGCGTATTTGGCTGGCTGCCAATCCTTGCAGGATTAGCAATGGCAATGAGCTCTGTAACCGTGGTTACGAACTCTTTACTGCTTGGAAAATACAAGCCGAAAAACACTATTATTCCTTAATTTTTTTTTGGAAAAAGAAGTATTCGATTTAACTTTTTAATATGTATATACAAATAAAAATACAGAATATGGACATATTAACAATTTGTAAATTAGGAAAGACAATACAATTAACAAAATAAATTTATTTTAGTTGGGAAGGAAAAAGAGCAAAATAACAAAAACAATTGAAGCCAATGTTGTAATAATTACTAGTCTTTGTCTTCATAGTAATAGTAATGTTATTATTCAATTTATTATCCAATAATTTAACCTTTTAACCATCTATGAGAATTCAATCACACTTCTTTATAGAATTTCAATTCATTAATGTGCTACAGGTAAATCATTTGATTTGTCCAAATGCTGGATAAATCTTTTTTCACATTCTGAATGTTCTTTTGACCAATAATCATTTGCAGTAATACATCCAAAATAGTAGTCTCCTACTTGTACTGGTCCAATCCCTGTATTTCTATTAAAAGTAAATGGAACTTTTAGTGTATCTTTAATCTTCGATTTTTTTATTTCATTTTTAATATTCATTTTTTTTATTTGATATTCACCTTTTACCATTGCTGTAAACTGAACATTATCTAAATCCTTTATTTTTTTAGCATCAAGGGGATTCAAAAGCGTAATTTTTACTTCATTATTCTTTTTATTACTATCTGCTGCTGCTGGTGATGGCGTGTTAAGAGCTGCTTGATATAGGGTTGACCCTTCAGCAAATTTAGTCATGGTTGAAAATAGTCCAATGGAATCTTTAGTGGTAGACGCAATACCACCCTCGTTACAGTCATATGGCATTAGTTGATTATTACTACTAGCATTTACATTATCAATACTTTTAACAATATATCCACATACAAAATATTCATCTCCTACATTAATTTCAGAAACATTATTGGTTTTATCAAAATAAAAAGGGATTGTTATTTTGGAATTTTTAGATACAGTAGCATTCTTTTTTAAATCGATTACTTTCGTCTGAATCTCACCATTTATAAAAGCGACTAGTTTAAACAATTGAGGATTTTCCGCTTGAATATTATTTAGATTTACTAACATATTTAACTGGAATTTTTTGTCTTTCTCATGAGTATTAGCATCATCATTGTTTATAGCAAATACATTATTAACACTAAAGATAGTTAATGAAAAACATAGAACAAGAATAGCAACCGAATAACCTGATTCACACAATGCAAGTTGACAATTATGTTTGTCATAATAATGCTTGTTTATATTAATAATAATTTGTTTATCATACATTTTAATATCAACTCTTATGCTTATAATATATGCTTCAGTGAACTACGTTATTCTATTCACTATACTCCATATATGCTATATAAAATAGGTTTAACAGAAATTTACTAATTATTTCATATGAAGAGCAAACTACAAACTAATTTATAGAAAATTAATTATAATATTTCAAGAAATGGATTTTCCAAGAATAATTAACAAATGAAAATCACAAGAAACATTCACTAATCTAATTTAGTAATACTATGTTAGCACATTTAGAGACTAATTTCAAAAATATATGAACTGTTTAAAAATGACATGGGCAAATCAACAATAGCAATCATTGTATTAGCATTTGCTAGCCTAATTTTAATTACTGGTTCTCTAATTCAACTAGCTAATAATTTAGGTGAAAACAACAATGGACTTATAGATATAAAAAATATTGGTCAAAAAGCTTATGCCGAGGCTGATGATGAGGACGACGAAGATATTGAAGAATATAATATAGATGCAGATAAGCAACATGATTAAGAAGTTAGAGAGCCTATGAAAAAAAAGAAGGGATACTTTAGTAAGCAAGAAAACAAAGAACCATCTACTTGTCGTCATTGTTGTAGTCTGAATATCTCTTTATATCATATCATCGATTGAGTTCAGGCTATGACAATAATATTCAAATGTTATTTAAATCTCTAAAAGAATAGTTTCAAAAGTAATAAATAATATAGTTTCTAGGTATTAGAACTTCTACACCAAAGAAATATTCACGTCATAGCCTTCTATTGTTATGATATATTCCTTAGAAGGTTATGGCTTTAAATTTTAAATAAACAAATTAAAAATAAAGAAGATAAATAAATACATACTTCCATAATCTCCTCTTTTTTCTTTATTCTTATAATAGGCTATTATAATTAATACATTTAATCTTTAATGATTGGAAGAATTATTGAGCAAAAACAAATTTTTAAAATCTATTTCAATAAGTTTCTAATAATAAAAGCTAAATACAAGTACGGATATCTCTACATTGGACTCATCTTTTTGAACCACTATCTGTATTATTCCCACTTGTCCATAATACCTAAATATTTTGTTAGTCATTGTTGTTATTCTGAATATATTACCTCTAATTATAACAATAAGTTAATTAATTATAAATTAACAAATATGACTATAAGGTAGTCATCAAATACATAAGCTTATATACTTTAGTAACGTATATATAAGTATGTCAACCAGAAAAGAAGAAAACAAAACAAATGAAAATATAGATGTAAATAAACAAAATTTTTATGATAAAAATACAACTAAATTAAGCACAGATAACAATAATTTCAATGAAAGAACAAATAATGCATTAACTCAACAACAAGATGCAATAAACAAGACACTAGACAACACCTTACATAATGTAAAAAGAACTACTGACGAAGCTACACGAGAGATTCCACGATATACACAACGTATTGCTGAATATCAAGAACAAACCATTCAAACTATAAAAGATATTGCTTCTGACTTTATTGAAGCAGAGAAACAAGTAATAGGCTCTTTTCAATCACAACAAGTAGATAGAAATAGTGCTGGTGGTAATGTATGGGATTTGTATAACCCACAAAGAATTGCAGAAAATTACGCAGCAATGGTAAATAACTTTACAAGTTACCTTTTGAATACAAGCAATCTTATAAACAACACTCTAGCATCAAATATGAGAGTATACAATACAGCACTGGAACAAACACGTGATAATGTAAAGGCTTTAGCAAAAACAAACACCAATTACATACAATCAGTGAATAGACAAAATAGAGAATTAAAATCCTAGAAGTCCTTAAGGACTCTTTATTATCAGATACTAAAGACTGTATCTGTACTAAGGATGCCTTTTTTTAATTAAAAGTTTAGGAATATATTGGAGTGTATATTAAATGAAAATTTTTTCTTCTAAAGGTATTAGATTTTCAGGTGATTCAATAAAGGGTTGTGTAGGTTTTATTGACTTGGTAGATTCAACTAAAAATACCATTACAATGGAGGGTTTCGATTATATCAGAAAGTATTATTCTACATTTATAAATTCCATATCAGAAAATGTTAAAAGTTATAGTGGAAAAGTTATAAAAAATATTGGTGACTGTTTATTATTCTACTTTCCCAAAACTACTGATTTAAGAATATAAAAACCTTTAGAGAGGTTATTGAATGTGCATTTATAATTTTAGATGGACGATATAGTATTAATCAAGATTTATCTAAGCAAGACCTACCTCCATTCTACTATAGGATTACTATAGATTATGGTGTACTAGATTTATCTTTAGTTGGTGATTATAGTCAAATCGATTTATTTGGAACAACTATAAACATTTGTTCAAAGATAAACACATCATCATTTATTCCAAATGAGATAATTATTGGAGATAATTTCTACAGTATTTTAAAATCTTTCCCTACTATGCTAAACAATTATAATTTTATTAATCATATTAGTTATCAAATATCTGAAAGTAATAAGTATTCTCTCTATAATATCAAAAGAAAAAATACTTTTGGGCTTAACGAAATTGAGGGTAGTAATAAAAATTCCTTTGATGAACAACAATTAGGTTCCTCCATTGGGAACTTCGATAATAACAAAATGATAATTTTGGTTGACGATGAGGAAGATGTTCTTTTTACTTATAAGACCTTTTTTGAGGGGTATGATTATGATGTAAATTCATTTACCGAACCCTCTTTTGCCATGAACTATATCAGAAATATTTCGAATTTTAAAAATTTATGAATAATACTTGACATCCGAATGAAAAATTTGAATGGATTTCAATTTCATCAGCAAATAAAAGCCATAGACCCGACCATTAAGATTCTGTTTGTAACAGCTTTAGACATAGTAGATGAGTTGTCAACTATAATTCCAGGGATATCAGAAGAATATATAATGAAAAAACCTGTTGATAGAAAGACATTCACAACTACTATACAAAAGATTTTAAAATAAGTTTCTAATAATAAAATCTAAAAATTACATTAGTGAACCCATTTATAATGAGAACTCTCATCCCTTCTAGCCCGGTTCGACAATTTATCTTTTAATCAGTACTATCGATATGATGGAAGTGAAGAAGGTATCTCAACAGATATACTATTCACAAACCAAAAATTTTCAAAATATTTACATTGGGGAGATTGTTTGCCTAAATCCGTTAATCTAATTATAGGATGATTTTTAAATTTGCTAAAATATTGAGTCGTAAATGTTTTTAAAATTATGATACTTTATTTCCTACCTTAAATTATAAGAAAAATAAAATACAGTAAAGCTGCTTCTATGATCTTTTATAATTTTGATTATTTTTAAATAAAGAGTACCATTGCTCAAAAACATTTGCATTAAACTTTACAATAGTATCCAAAGTTTTGGTATAATTTTTAATACCGTCAGCAGCCACTTCTAAGACATTTGAAATAAATTTATTATTTATAT
>JBIOXM010000311.1:0-10434 GCA_044869655.1 Nitrososphaeraceae archaeon
GGTGGACACACATTTTCACATGCTAGACAAAATATACAATCTTTTTCTCTGGCCATAAATGGTTTTTTTTCAGATCCTGGATGACCAGGTGTTTCTAACCATTCATATACATTAACTGGACATGCTTCAATACATGCACCATCACCTATACAGATATCAAAATCTACCGCTACACTATCTCCCCATATCCCCAATTGTCCTGGAGCATCCACTGGGCCCCAAACACTAATACCTTTAAATTTGCCAGCTTTTTGTCGTTTTGATTTAAAAGAAGTATCAATAGGACCATCAACTTTGGAATGATCTGTTCCACTTCCTGTAAGAGAGATAGTTGTCTCCCCGATAAGAGGCTTATTGGTGGAAGAAGACACCGATGATTGAACATTCGAGGCACTATGAGAAACTTGCACGCTAGATTGTGTAACGGGAGAAGCCTTGGATGAAATTTCTTGAATAGATTGAGCGGCTATTAATTTCTGTCGTTTAATAATACAAAGCTGAGAATGAACTTCTTTCATGCTTTCTAAAGTTAATTCATTAGAATGAGTTAAAAGGGAGCCACATTCTAGGCAAATAAATTCACGGGCCATATTATAATTTATAGCAGGCCATTTATCAATATTTGGTTAAATATAATCTCTAATATTAAATAAAACAAGATATTCTGAGGGGTTATATATGTATAGAAATTAAATGTATATGTGTTAGGATTAGGATCTTCATATTGGAAACAAGTAATCTCAAGCTTAAGGGATATTATCCCAGTATACGATAAAGTGAATAGAGTAATCTCTCTTGGAAAAGATGAGTTATATCGTTATGAAGGTTTAAGAGGAAATGTCAAATCAGGTGACCTAATTTTGGATGCAGGCTCTGGTTTTGGTAATATGTCGTTGGCAACCTTTAAAATAACAGCTGATAAGGTAAAGATAGTTATTTATGATCCAATATTTGAAATGTTACAAAGTTCCAGACAGCGATTAATTGTTGAACTTAGATCTTCTGGTATTTTTGAGCAGATGCCTTTTAAAGATAATACCTTTGATGTAGTAATGTGCGGTTATTCTTTACGTGATGCAATTAATTTAGAAATTGCAATTTCTGAAATTTACCGAATTTTAAAGAAAAATGGAAGGTTTTTAATAGTAGATATAGGCAAACCTGATAATAAGATAATTCGCTTAGGAGTTTCGATATATTTGAAATATATTATTAAAATTTTTGCTTACATAATAGCAAAAGAAACTGGACTTAAATTTCAAACACTATATGGAACTTTTTTAAAATGGCCACAAAATAACACATTAAATTTATTACTAAAAAAACAGTTTTCACAAGTTAATTTTAGAACTAAGTTATTGGGGGCATCTATTATTGTCTCCTCAATTAAATAAGTTAATATGAATTTGTTTCAATTAATAATATAACATTATTCTATATAAGAAAAAATGAATTAGTTATTTTTTAATAATGATCTTGTCACAATTATGATACCTATTACTGGAAACAAAGATATAAAAAGATAAGGAAAGATTGAAAGAAATATAGAAGGCTCGAAGACTCCCATTATATTATTCCCAATTTCTCATTTTACATTTTTATTGCCTTAAAATGTGCGTAGGCTTCTTTTAGATATCCATCTAATTTAACTTTCCAATTGTTAAACCCTTCCGGCTCATGAGGATAGTTGTGATAATGTTCAACCAGCTTTTTGTTCATTTGTGATGTATATTTTAAATCTTCTGCTAAATCTTTATTTAATGCACCTCTTATTAACATTCCTAGCTTATCGAGCGTACTAAATTCTGGATGTTCACCTTGACTAATTTTTTCAACATCAAATTTTGAAAGAAAATTTTTCATGCCATAATCTATTTGTTCATTTGATAAACTTTGTAATAACCTTCTAAAAACTTCTAACCCAGCCGTTTTATACCCATATTCTTCAATAAAATCAGTATTGTATTTCCAAAGACCATTCTCTGATACATCTGATGTTTGGATGGATTCGACAGCATTTTTTCCAGCAATAGTGGCTGCAATTATTGCTGGTCCAATTCCGCCTGCATCCAAAGGTTTTGGCATCCATGCAGAGTCGCCTACCAATATATAACCATTTCCTACCATACAATCATTTTGCCTTCTTACGGAAACTTGCCATGTTCCCCAAGTATTATCTTTATCTAATTCAGTATTAGCAAGTTCTGGTTCCGTGATTACAGGATTTATTTTGACATATTCATCGATGAGATTTTTTATATTCTTATTAGTCCCATACCGTTTATTATACGAGTTAAAAGCTAATTGTTGTACTCCTAGTCCTATATTTGCCTTATCCCGACCTTTAGGAAAAACCCAAGCATAACCTCCAGGGGCTAATTTTTGATCTAAATGAATAATACAATAATCTGGATCAAAGTATGTTTTATCTTCACCATTTACTTTGAAATTATAAATATAACGACCTGTAGATTCTAAATCATTTCGATCGATCTTTTTTTCAATATGAGACTTGATTGGTAAATTTGATCGAAGAACAGATGTTACACCGGTACAATCAATCGTTACTTTTGCAGTTTTTTTGATTATTTTTTTAGTTTTAAGTTCTTCACCTTCGACTCCAATGACAAAATTGTTATCTATTAATAAGGATCGTAGAGCAACATTTTCCATCATTTCAACACCTAATTTTCTAGCATCTTGAAGCTGTTTCTTGGGTAAGAGCCTTCTATTGAGTATATAGCCATCACCATCAAAAGAAATTCCAGTTTTATGATCAGGAGAATAGGCTATTACTCCTTTGACAGGATGTTCAATTTCAGGGGAACCCCAAGATATACCTATTCTACTTGTCATATAATCAACGCTGTTCTTTCCTACTGCATCTCCACATATCCAACCATTCAGTGTCTTCTTTCCAAGATCTAAAAAAGAATTTCTATCAATTACTAAAATTTTTAAAGATTGTTTCGAATAATAAGCAGCAGATGTAGCAACAATCATACCAGCTAACCCTCCGCCTGCTATAATAATGTCGTAATCGGGTTCGTTTAGCGTCATAAATTAAGTGTTTTGCATAAGTACAATATTTATAGTTAAGTCAATTTAAAAAAAGAATAGAAAAAGTATTAATCTACCCTCTGAATTATATACATTTTTTTCTCCTTTATTAAGACGATATAATAAGTCGGAATTAAAAAGTGTTTAAATATAGAGTAAAATATTTTTTTCGAAAATATAAATTTTGAAAATATTATGGCTCAATTTACAATTCTGATATTTAATGCAAATTATAACGACAAATTAAATTTTGTAAAAATCTAAAATACACTGTCGTTACCTATAATCTACAAAATATTTATAACGTTTTTCTACTTCTTTATTTTCACCATTTTGTACTCTTTCAATTTCTTTATTTAATAGGATAGATGCAAATGTTTTAAAATTTTCACTTTCCTTAGTGTGTGGGAAAGTAGATAGAGTATATTCAAAATGTTTCATAAATTCAATAACTTTGTTTCTAAATTCAGCAATAGTTGGATTAGAAATATTATTCACTCTATACCATGATGTTGCACAAGCGGTAGAGTATATTTTAGCTAAATCTTCGACCAATCTTTCAATTTCAAAAAAGTCAGGCATATGATTGGTTTAGTAGATAAGTTATATCAAAATATAAGGTGTGCTATTTTAAAGTTGGCTTAATGGTGATAATAATTTTTGAACTACAAAGAATTTCTTTGCATCGATTTCTAATAGTTACTTCTGTTACACCTGCAAGCCCTGAAACATCAATTTGTAGGATATTCATTCCCAGGAGAACTGATGATAAATATATGTAGGCTGCAGCAATACCGTTAGGAGATTTTCCATCTACAAGCAAGTTTTTAGAGGTTTTATGTGCTAAATCTATGGCTAGTCTTTCTATTCTAGTATCCAGTTTTGCAAGATTGATTAGTTTGGCTATATAATGATCTATTGAGAGAAAATGCGAAATGCCATTCCCTATATTTTTTTGTTTAGTTATGGAAGATGGGTCACCTGTATTGATTAATTTATAATTCGACAAAAAACAAGAGGTTTTAGGTTTCTCATTATTTTGTGGTTGATTATTCTGATTGTCCTGTTCACTAAAATTAGTATTGTATATTCCTAATTCCATAGACATCATTCTATAATATTTTGAAGCAAGTTTCAATGTTGACCTGTCATTCGAAGGTATACCAGTGGCATCAACAATTTCATCCAGAGATCTGACAATTGAACACCTTTTACAAGCTAAATAAATTGTAGCAGCTGATATACATGAAACTGATTTTCCTTTTGCATCTTTATTTTTTTCATAATTTCGATAGATCATTGCTGCAGTTTCAATTAATATTTTTGGCAAACTGAGATTAGAACAGGTTTCTGTAATTTTTGATAGAACATTTGCCAGACGCCTATCTTTTGATGAAGAAACCCTTATTCTCGAATGCCATTTTCGTAAATTTGTTAAATGTTCTGCCATTTGAGAATTGATTGCTTTTCCTCCATAATCTTTTAAACCACTTCCTATTTCTGTTCTCAAACCATAATCATGTTGAGAAAAACTCATTGCTCCACTAGCTCTTGCAATACGATTCTTTTCTTCAAAATCTTTAGATATCGATTCAGGACCATAATCGTTGACTTCATCAAGTACAACGTATCCACAATTCTGACAAAGAAATTCCCCTTTGCTAAAATCGTGAATGAGACCAGAATTGCATTCTGGACAATTGCTACAATATTCGAGAAAAACCATTATTTTTTACGCCTCATTTTCTGACTAGGTGTTTTTTTAAATCCTTTTCTAAAACCTCTATAGGAATTTTTAGAAATGAATCTAAAGACTTTTTCACCTGCTTGTGGTTCAAAATTCTCGTCTAATAAAATAACGGAAGCGTATGGAGAATTTACTGGACCAATAAGTTCATTTATATTTCCTATTTTTTTTCCATGTGTGTCTAAGATTGTATCTCCAGCATTTATTTTTGTCATCTCAAAAAGTTTTAAGATAAGGCGGCCACTTTTCGCCTTATGAATAATTTCACCTACCTCTGTCAAGAGATCATATTGTAAATTCCTCATTTTCATATCCTTCGGTCAACATATATTAATAAAATTGATAAAAGAAATTAAAAAATATAGTCGATCGCATTTTTAATTGATTATTTTGCCCTCTTAGTCTTTGCTCTTTGGATTAAGACTCTAGAGGATAGTGAAGCTATTATGGCTGATTTTTTTTTACTTATAATTTTAGGAATCATAATGTATCCAGAACGAACATACGATCGACGAGGAAATCGGGCATGATCATTTGAATGATCCAAAGTTACTTCTAATCCTTCCTCTCTTGCTGCATCGTATAATTCAGAAAATGTAGGATCGAAGACTGCATTTTCTCTCTTAATCCTCCTTCCTTTTTTCTTTGAGAGGTTTTTATTGATATAATCTAGCCAAATTATATAATGATCATAATCTTTCAATAAGTTTAATGCATATATTCATTATTTTAATTTTCACATCTAAAAAGATGAGAGTTTAAAATTTACAAAAGCAAACATACAAAAGCAAACAGGAGAGAAATATTTCTTATCAGGGTTATGCAGTTTCTTTTGTCAATATAGCATTTGTACTGCCATCTTGACCTGGCCTAGAAATTATTCTTGCGATTCCTAATTCAGTTTCAACAAATGCCCCTTTACTCAGAACTCCACGCCTCTCATAATCTTTATTGGCAGTATTCTTGATTACTCTAATAATTTTTGTTCTTATAGTTTTCTTATTCTCTCTATCATTCACATTAAGAAATTCAATACGTTTTAAGGCCAGTTTAAGAGCACCTCCTCTGACACGTCGGGGAACTATAGTATCTTTACCTAGAATAGGTTCATTAGGATAACGATCTATTTCGAATTTTCGGCGCATCCTTGATGGTTTAAGACGACCACCAGTATATTTATTACCGGCCAAATTTTCAATGGATTTTCGCATTCTTGAAAATGAGAAATTCTCTAATTAAGACTTTTCTAAGATTTTAGGATTATACTATTCTTTATAATATTCAGATCAGATATCCCAAAATAATCTTGAAATTTTTTTGTTGTTTTGTAGATTTTTAATCTTCCTACTGATTCATGTTCGATAAATCCTAATTGTTCCAAAACTTTAACGTGTGAATATGCCTGAGTTCCCCTTATTTGTACCAATCTCTTCGAAGTAACTGGTTGTTCATAGACTACATAAGACAATGTTTTCAACGCTGAAGATTGAAGTAATGGTTGTTTAGCGAATCTTCTTATTAGAGGAGAGTAATCTGGCTTCAACTGAAAAACATAATTTCCGTCATCTAACTTTTTTAGTTCTAATGCATAGAACACTTCATTAATTTTTCTGGTTAGGTCGATAAGTATTTTTTTAATTTTTTCTTTGGAATTCAAGCCTGTTGCTTTTACTAATTCTTCAATGGACATGGGTCTCCCAGATGAATATAATGCCGCCTCAACTCTTGCTACAATTTCTTTTTCTGGAAGGCTCTCTTTCAAAATCAATGTAGTATTACAAATTGGATTTATTAATATTAGATCCTATTTGTATTTTTCTTATTTCAATATCAGAGGACTCATTCGTTTGTACTATGTCTATCTTTCCTTTCATTGCAAGATGAAGTAAAGCAATAAAAATTCTTGCTATCTCGAGCCTATCTAATTTTTCAATAAATTTGCTAAATAAAATAGTTTCTGTTAATCTTAGTGATTGCATGATAAATGCTTCTTTTTCTTCCAAAATTTTTTCGAATTTAACTAAATAATGGTCAAAATCAAAAATCTCTACTGGTTCTAACTCCATGGGGCTTCTCCTCTTCACGTTAGGATTATGTAAAGAAGAAATAATATTTTCCAGTACATTCAATAAATCTTCCAAAGATACAGGATAAGTAGATGATAATCTAAAAGGAAAATCTAGTAATTTAAGAAGAGGAATTTCCTTTTCAGTTGAAGAAGAAATTTTTTTTTTTTCCAAAGACAATTTTTCTAGTTGAAAAATGCTTTCCACCTTCAATCTATATATCAGAGTCGAAGACCATGCAGCAATTCCACAAATCCGAAGATCTTTCTTTCCGCTAGAATTAATAATTTTAAGAAGTAACTCTAATAATGTTGAAATATTTATTTCCCATACATTCTGTTTACCTAATATAGATGTGTTAAAGAGTAAATTTAATGGTGGTGTTGCAAAAGAAGATTTACTATTAACTTCATTCATTTATAAGACTTGAATATTAATTTGAAACTATAAAAAGATACTGCAAATCAAGTTTTGAGCCATTCTATAGGAATATCTTGATAAATTCCATTGGGTAAAGTTCTTCTGATAGATATAGGTAAAGCTTTTTTTTCTAATTCTTCAATAGCTAGTGAAATAGAGCTTCTTGCATTCACATTCCCTTGAACCATAAGAGGCGCCCCAAATGATATCTGTAATGAACGCGCCCCCGTTATTCTTGCTTTTTCAAATCTGGTCAACCTTTGTGGACCAATCAGGATTTCTTGGCCTTGACTATTTATTTCTCTTAAGCTGAATTCAAATTCATCATATTCTACAAAGTGTTCTTTCCGTAAGGATTCTGATAGTAGAGGGGTTATTTCTTCGGGTTCTTCCAATATCTTTTTGCTTTTGGCTCGATTTTTTGGTGTTTTTTGTTCTGATTTTGATGGTGATTCTTTTTTCTTATGTTTAGAAGATTTTTTAACGGTAGTTTCTCTTTCATTTTCAATTTTATTGTCATCTAATGTTTTATCAATATCTTTATTGTTTAATTCCTCAACCAAGAATACTGCAAAAGCTAATTTAAATATAATTAAACGTTACGAATTTAAGGTAATTGCTGGACAACCTTTAATAAATGGATAGAATGTCAAGTAAAAACCATTTTACTTCAGTATCTAGAATAGAGATAAAAGGAATGATAGAAAATAAAGAGATTCTGAGAGGGCAACTGATACGTCATTTAGCTCCTCTTACAATCTCTCAATTGTTAAGAGTATTTCCTCTTGCTGGAACCGTTCATTATTATGTTGATGTATTCTGTTATATCCAAACACAATTAAATATAGGTCAAGAAAAAGCTAGAAAAAAGGTTTCAAAGGGAGATATTACTTTCATGCCATCGAATGGCTCCTTCTGTTTTTTCCTAAAAGATGCCAATGTATCGTATTCTATGAATGTAATTGGTAAAATAACTTCAACGATAGAAGGACTTAATAATTTAAGGCCGAAAGACGTACTCACTATAAACACCGACTTTATTTCGATATCAACAAAACAATAAAGAGTCGTTAACTTTTATTAAAAGAGTAAACTTTATGTCCACTATAACCTCCAATCAATTTTACTATTCCTTTCGATTCCAAATTTTTAAGATAATTATTTGCAATGGATATTTTTACTCCTAAGCTTTTTGATATAGATTGCACAGTAATTGCCTTCATTCCTTTTAGTATGCTGACATCATTCATATCTTCTATTAATACTGAAGATTTGTGTTTTTGACTTTTGATTTGTGGCTTTGGTTCATCTTTTTTTAGTTTGTTAGTTCCCTCGCTTGGTTGTTGTCCTGTAGCTTTAGTTGAACTTAATGTCTTTTTCTTTACTCCACCCATATTACTTCATTGTATGTATTTAGTTATATATTTTCTATTGGTCTATCAAAGATTAAATCAAATTTTATAAATAATCAATCTTGTAAGAATATTTATTGGATTTTTTAGCTATAGCAGAAATTTTCGAAGATATGCACAAGACTAATAGCAGATTAGTATTGATAGATCACCTGGTAACTCTATTTAAAAAAACTCCGGTTAATACCATCAAAAAAATAATTTATTTACTTCAAGGAAATCTTTCTCCAGCCTCAGAAGGAATAGAGCTAGGTTTAGGAGAAAAATTAACGATTAAAGCTATCGCAGAATCTACCGGAATTAGTGTTAAAGAAGTTGAAGAGAAATATGGCAAAATAGGAGATTTAGGCGAAACAGCAAAAGAAATTGCAAAAAATAAGTATCAACAAACCCTCCTTAAGGAGAAAATTACTATAGAAAGAATTTATTCCACGTTCGAGAAAATAGCAAAATCCCTTGGATCACAATCTCAAATTATTAAGCTTCGTCTAGTCAGTAGCTTATTGAATGATGCTACACCCTTAGAAAGTAAATATATCATAAAATTTCTCCTAGGCAACTTGAGGTTGGGTATAGCTGAATATTCTATCATTGATGCTTTGGCAATCGCATTCACAGGAAATAAAAATAACCGTAAAAAGATAGAAGAGACCTATAATATCTATAATGATTTAGGGACAATTGCAGAAATATTACATAAACGGGACTTAGATGGATTAAATGATTTACAAATAACACCACTTAAACCTATTCGACCCATGTTAGCAGAAAGAATAATGGATTCTAAGGAAGGATTGAAAAGAGGGAATGGTATAATAGCTATTGAATACAAACTCGATGGTGAACGACTCCAGATCCACAAAAATGGAACAGAAGTACAATTATTTTCCAGAAGCCTCGAGAATATAACTAACCATTATCCAGATATTGTGGAAGCAACCCGAAAATTTCCCATTCAAAATTGCATTTTAGAAGCGGAAATAGTACCATTGGATTTAGTTACTAAAAAGATTAGACCCTTTCAAGATTTAATGCATCGAAAAAGAAAATATAATATTAGTGACGTTATTTTAAAATATCCAATCAAGGTTTTTCTATTTGACATTTTGTATTTAGAAGGAAACAATTTGACTCAATATGAATACAGAGAAAGAAGAGAAATTTTACAATCTGTTGTAAAAGAAAACAGGAATAATATCATAGAGTTAGTCAAACAAAATGTTTCGTCAAAGCTAAACGAAATTGAGATTTTTTTTCGTAAAGCCAAAGATGAGGGTTGCGAAGGATTAATGTTAAAACAATTAGATAGCAAATACCGAGCAGGTGCAAGGGAATTCTTATGGATGAAGTTAAAAGAAGAATACGGTAATATATTAGGCGATAGTTTTGATCTTACAGTAATTGGAGCATTATTAGGCAAAGGAAAGCGGACAGGTTATTATGGAGCTCTTTTATTAGCTGCGTATGACAAAAATTCTGATACCTTCCAAAGTATTTGTAAAGTAGGAACTGGTTTTACTGACCATGATTTAGAACTTATTTATAATGAATTAAAAAATTATGTTCTTGAAAAGAAGTATTATAATGTAAATACCAATTTGAAAATGGATGTATGGTTTACACCGAAATTAGTACTAGAAATCATAGCCTCTGAAATTACCCTTAGTCCATTACACACTGCTGCTTACGGTTTAATAAAGAAAAATTTTGGACTCGCTTTAAGGTTTCC
>JBIOXM010000312.1:0-2217 GCA_044869655.1 Nitrososphaeraceae archaeon
GTTGACCTGGTTGTGGCATTAAAATATATACACTAATTTCCTTAATAAATTTAACGTTTATATACTTTAACTAACCGTTATTAACTATGGAGAATTGGAATGCTCAAAAAAGAGTTAACTGGAATGACGATGTAATACCAATAATAAAAGAGAGATTAGCATTTTATAACAGATATGGGATAATTCCAACACTCAAAACTATTTTTTATTCGTTGGTTAATTTAAATATAATTCCAAATTCATTTAATTATTATGCATATCTTACTAAATTTGCTACTAAAGCAAGAATTAGAGGAGATTTACCTATTGAATGCTTTCCTGAACAAGATTTACCGAGAATCAGAAATTCATATAGTGAATTTGTTAACGCAAAGGATTACACTCAAAAAATTGTTAATTACCTTGAAGAAACCTCTGCAAATTCCTCTCCACAAGATTCTAGTTTCAGCTCTAAAAGCAATGCCACTAATAACTATATAGAAATTTGGGTCGAAAAAAATACACTAAGTTTTACACTTCGCAATTTGTTAAAACATTTAAGTATCAAAATCATTTCCAATAGACGAACTAACAATTGGGTATTCATAACTAACAATATTAAACGTCTAAAATGTTCCTTGAAAGAAGATAAAAGGATTTACATACTGTACTTTGGTAATTTTGATCTCTTTAACAATACTATTGACAAAATTATTAATAATACTCTAATACATTTTAATTTAAATATCGATTTTAAAAAAATTGCAGTCACAGAAAATCAAATGAGAAAATTTCATTTACCAGAAAATCCCAATCCTGAAATTATAAGAAAATTAGACAGTAATTTGCAAAAAGATTATTTCATTAAAAAGTACGGACGGCTATTTCAGATAGAATTGGAATCTCTTCCAGCCTATGCACCCGAAAAATTTAAGAATATTGTTTTAGAATCAGTAAATAATATTTTGAATAATTATCGAAATTGTGAAAGTATAAGAAATATTCATTTAGTGGCTTAAGATTTGGAATTGTATTTTTTATTGAAAATCAGGCATAAAATATTATTGAAAATAAATGTCACTTTTAATAAACATATCATTATTAGATTCTTATTGGTTTAAATTAATTGTATATCCTATTCCAAAATATCTTGTATGCACATCATCCAATATTTACCTCATAAATTAGAGTTAAAGTTGATCTAGACTAAACTTATATTAATAATAATTAAAAATAATACAGACAAGCAATAGATTATTATCTTTTACTTTTAATTTGTATTGGATGTAAATTTATATTAAATAACCATCGATTAAATATCATTTACTAATACTAACCTACTGAATGTCAGAAGGTCCTGAAGTGAAGATTATTGCAGACAAAATACTATCTGCGATGTTCGGAAAAAAAATAGAAGGCATCATATTTAAAAATTTGAATAATAATATCAAAAATAAAATCATAGGATCTAACTTTCAAGAAATAAGGACATTTGGAAAAAATATTGTAATTAAATTTTCTTCAGGAATTTATCTTCGTAATCATATGATGATGTGGGGAAAGTGGAGTATTTATGACAGACAAATGTACGATAAGGGATTAGCAATACCACCTAAGAGATCCAAATGGAAGAAAAATCCAGTATTATTAAAAGATGTTAAAGATGTAAGAGAGGACTCCCGTGTAAGATTAACAATTGTTACAAAGGAAACGGTATTGATTGAATTTAATGGCCTATTTTACAATTTTCTTTAGAAAATCCTTCAGAAAAGGAACCGATAAAATCTCTTGGACCAGATTGCTTAAGCGAAATTTTTGATATACATGAAGCTAAAACGAGATTACATACAAAACAACAATTACTCATTTCGGAGGCTTTATTAGATCAAAAGATAATCTCCGGTATAGGTAATAAATATAAATCTGAAATTTTATTTATTTGTAAAATTTCACCTTTTAAACAAATATCACAGCTTGATCCAACAGAAGAAAAAACTCTTTTGGAAAGAATTCCAAAGTTACTTAGGTATGGATACAAGAACTCTGGAAGAACAAGAGGTTTGTTAGAAAATGAGAAAAGTTCTTGGAATACTAGGCATTGGGTTTTTCGCAGAACGGGAAAAGAATGTTTAATATGCAGATCATTGATTAAATCAGAAAAGACATTAACTAATCGTGCAACATTTTGGTGTCCGAATTGTCAACAACAATAACATTTAATTATAAATGAAAAATTTT
>JBIOXM010000313.1:0-2990 GCA_044869655.1 Nitrososphaeraceae archaeon
AAAACTATAATTTGTTCCCTTTTTTTGTCAATATCTAAATGATGATATATCTTTACTAAATGCTATCCAACTTTTAAATTGTTATATATTGATGATATTTCGAAGAACCATTACTTCTAATATACCCGAGGAATTTATTTATAAATTCAATATTTGTATCAGAAATATTTTCAATCTTTTCTATTGTTATAGATAGTTTTAATGGCATTTATGCTTCTTTTTTTTCTTTTTTCCTTTACAGATCTAATAATATTAAACCCAAAGTTTATGGAACTACTTAAAGAAGGAGACAGGGGATTTGAACCCTCCATCAAATATAAGCAACACTTTGCTACCATATCTTCCAAGCCATAAATTACAGGATGAGGAAAATAGAAAGAATGTTCATGTTTATGTTACCAATATTAGTAATTTTGTTGTTGTAATTTCTTTAATTGATATATTAACAACAACAAAACATTATTCTAAATATGACGATCATAGTAAAACATTTTTCAATAACATACAAGTTAAAATTTATAATTGTTTAAAATATAATGTACAATATCTCTTTTTCTTTTGTATTGACAAATAAGAACGTTGTAATTCTATAGATAAGCTTTCTAAATTTAGACTAATCATCATCATTATCATTCCCTTTTTTATGTAACTTTATAAGTTATCTAGTGCAGGATACCGTTGAATGGATGGAATAGTAATAGTAGCAATAGCACAAGAAGGAATAGTAGGAGGAGGAGGGACAGGAACAGAAAATCAATCTCATTTGATTTCTGAAGTAACAGAATCTTTACTTGTTCCCTATGTAAATTATTTAACATTTGGTATAGATATAGCAGCAGGATTAATAATTGGATTATCGGCTATTTTTGCCTTAATTGCATTTTTTAAAATATTAATAAAGCCAATAAAAGAACAAACCCAGTCTAAAGAAACAATAAGACTCAATTTGACTAGAGGTATGCTGCTGGCATTAGACTTTGAAATAGGAAGTGATATTCTAAAAACAATTCTGATACCATCAATTAGGGAACTTACACTATTAGCAGTGATTGTAGGAATAAGAATAGTATTGAGTTGGTCACTTTCAAAGGAAATAGGAAGACATTCAACAGTTATAGAAGAAAATAAACAGATGGAAAATACTAGTAGTAGTACTAACCAAAATACATGATTTCAAATATGAAATTTATTACCAAACCTTATTGTAATTAATAATGACTATAATTACCTTTATCAGTTCTTATCTTTTTTTTTAGTTTTGTCATTACTTTTACCCTACATCAATATAGAAGATATTATTTTTACAATTACTTTAGTAATTGATATTATTGCTATTTCAGTAATTGCTGTATCGGTTATTCAGACAATATACTATCTTTTAATATACAATTTTAAATCTCTACTATCATCAGCAAAAACAACCTCAATTTCAAATTCAACTAATATTCAAAGAAATTTTATAACAGGACTGATTTTAGCATTGGAATTTGAAGCAGCAAATACAGTATTAAAAATGGGTGTATATACATCCCTTGCGATAGAGAAATCATCATCATCATCATCAATTCTGTCAGACAATTTTATCAATAATTTTATTATTTTTGTAATGGTGATTTCCATTAGAATTGCAATCAAACAATCTCTTAGATTTAAAAAAGGAAAATAGCATCTGAGAATATACTCAAAACCTATTAAAAAATTAGGTTAATTAGAATAATTAAGAAAAAATGATGAAAGAGTCTACAATATATTTTAGAATTTATTATCAATATTCAATTTGAATAGGTTATTTATATGTGTCTGATTCGACAAAAAAATATAATGTTGGCTTGTAGTAATAAAATGGATATTTATGGTTAATATTTATATGTCTATTCATTATTAATATGTAAGCTTATGTACTCCTTTATCTGTTTGATTTCATTTTTGCTTAAATCTGTTTCTTGATTATTCCAAAATTCGTTCCATTTTTTCTCACCTTGTTTTAATGTAGTAATTAATTCTATTTCAACAGCATCAAGATGAGAACAATTTTTATATTTTATATTTGGATTTATTTTTACGTGTTCCATAAGAATTTCTGTTTCTAAATTTGTTTTAATTATTTTTGCCAGTTCTTCAGGTAATGAGTTTAAAGCATTTAATGCAGAATCACCATATTGTTTATAATTCTCTCTCATTTCTTCTCTATCTGCTTCAAGAGAATGGGCTATTTTAGTCAATTTGGGATTTTCAAATGAACAATTGACAGTATTGCCTTTTTGTGCTTTAACTGGAGGTAAAGAAGTTAGTAAGAATGTATACGAAAGCAATAATAATAATAGTATTAGTAAACTGGATATGACTATAATTTTCATATGGTGAAGCAATCTATTATAAGTATTATACTAATAAATTTTTTAAAAAATTTAAAGAATAAAGTTTCTATAAATATTTTACTAATAATTACTACATAATAATGTTTTTATAAAACTATCAGTCAATTGATAAATAAACATAGGTTAGGATTTGAACCTTACTGCTGATTTGAACCTTTACTGCTGTTCATGGAATTATGTATTTGATTTCTTATTTCAAATTGTCTAACAATAGATTCATACTGATAATTATGAAGTATTCAAAAATGATTTGACTATTTTGCCCTCTTTTCAGATGTAAAGTTTTTAATAACTAATCCAGCTTTAAACATTCAAATCCTATGAGTGCTGTACCTACTTGAATAATCTCACCTTTGCATTTAGAATCAAAATACTTTAGAAAAAGTATCTTTCACATATCTAGTCTATGATATTCTATTGATGAATATAAATTGCCATAAATCTGATTTCTTATTACGTCAGAGGATATGAAATCATAAGGAAACCCTAGTTCAATTTTGCTTTTTTCATCTAATCTTTTCATATGTTCAGACTCTAATTCAAACTCTAAACAGCCCAAATTATCTATTATCTGAGCTTGAGTTCTAACTCCTAATATGGGTATAATTACTC
>JBIOXM010000314.1:0-2226 GCA_044869655.1 Nitrososphaeraceae archaeon
CTAAACCTAATGATGGAATGGTGCCTTTATCTAGTGTAGAATCACAAGATTATTTTATTAATCTTGGACATAGCAAAAGTTGTCACACTAATCTCATGAGCGATTATGAATATGGGTTGGCCAAAGATGTAATCATTGGAGAGAATAAACAAACAGGAATTCAAAAACAACAACAACAACAATCCTCACAACAACAAACAGGAATTCAAAAACAACAACAACAATCCTCACAACAAAAAATTCAGGAAACTGGTGTATCTGTAGACCTGACTACACCTACTGCAGGGAATATGTATGGGGGAGACAAAAAAGGTAGCTTTGACTTTTCATTTCAAAATAATAATGTGCTTGGGACTGCTAAAATGTACGAAAAACCTGCAAATGGAAAGGTATACGAAGGCTGGTTTGAAGATAAAGGCGACGCATCAGGATATTCTTTAAGTGTAGGAAAATTCAAGGATGATGATAACACTCTTTCCTTAAATCAAACAATGGTTAATCCTTTCACATATACTGTATTCTTTGTTACAGCTGAACCTGTTGATGATCCTGACCCAAAACCATCTGATGTAGTAGTCGGAGCGAAATTGCCTATCCCGTTTGGACAATAACTTTAATTGAATTTCATTTTTTAAATAAATTTTTATCAAAATATAGCAATAAAATAGTTTCTAAAGAGAATCTAATATCTTTCAGATTATTTTTCTATATATAGGTTTTAAAAGCTTTTAATATAAAAATTATCTATACCTGAAATAGAATGTTTAACAATCAAATGATTCCAACAGTCACGATAGTAGCAACAACATTTTCCCTGGTAACCGCACTCTTTTTTTCTGCATTCATTGGATCAGCCTTAGCACAAGCTAAGAGTATGAACCAATCCATGTACAATACAACCGATTCAGGGAACCAAACTGTTCAGAGTGTAGGTCAATCTGCTAATCAAACTGGAGAATCTATTAAAGGAAATGCTAGTGATGTAGGAACTAACATTAGCGAAGGAGCAAAGAACTTAGGCGCAAATCTTACTGAAGGTGCCAAGGGTTTAGCTAAAACTATTGGTAAAGGATTACAAGATTTAGCAAAGTAATCCCTTTTTTTATCTTAAAGAATTTAAAATTATAATCATATTTTTTACTTCTTTATCTTGGATGATATAATCTCTATTTTGGATCAGACACAATAACGTCAAATTCAATAATAATTTCACTAAATTTCTAATACTTAGAATAAAATTACAGTATGAAAACACAATTATAATTTAATCTGCATCTTAAGTAATTGCTTAATATGTTCTAAATATGTTATGGCATAGTGTATCAAGAAAAGTATACATAGTTTTGAATTGGGTAGGAGATGCAATTGCTATCGATCCGAAAGATAATAATTGTTAATGGCTAATACTATTGATGCTAAATAATACAATCGAGATTCTTTTAAAAAACAAATCTCTATATTTTTCTTACAGAAAATTTTATAAGAAAAATTTTTATATAAAAATGAATTTAACACATTTACATTGAAATACACTAACTTATTTGTAATAATGCCAGCAGCATTTTTCCTCATTATGCTCGGTTTTTCGACACTCACTGTTGCCGGATTTGCACAATCTGCAGAAACAAACAAGACCATGCAAAATGCAGGTGAATCTGCCAATCAGACTGGTGGAGAGATGCAAAAAAATGCGAGTGATGCAGGTTCCAAGGTCACTGAAGGTGCAAAAGATGTTGGTTCCAAGGTCACTGAAGGTGCAAAAGATACTTTGGGTAAGATCGGCCAAGGTCTTGAAAACTTAGGAAAGTAAGAAGATAGGACTTTAATTTTTCAATTTTTTATCTTTTAATATTTTTTCGATGTATCTAAATTGATGCTATAATAAAATTAAAACTCTTTATATGTTTAATTGCTACTATTTTGTGACTCAACCTTAGTGTTAATAAAAGATATTTTATTAGTTTATAGTAGTAAAATTTTAGGCCTCCAATATTTTTGATGCTCGTACTTATAGAATATAAAATTTTGTTCAGCAAGAATAAGCTATATACTATGTATTACTATCGATTATATGTCAAATGATATTACAGATTTTAATTCCGAAGATATTACAAAAAAAGAAGCACGAGGGTTAGGTGATGATACTGACTTTGGAGAAGTCCAAGAAATTTTAGGTGAATATATAATAACTCAGAAAGGAACGGTTGATAAAGAGAGATATTACTT
>JBIOXM010000315.1:0-4198 GCA_044869655.1 Nitrososphaeraceae archaeon
ATAAAACAAGATGCTTGTGAACAGCCATCCTGGATATCTTCATAACCTTTGCCAATTCTTCAAGTCCTGCTTGCTGCATAACCTTGAGATAATAAAGTATCTTCTTTTTTGGCTCACTAAATCCATCCGAAACATTTTCTAAGTTAGCTAGGATAGTCAATTATTATTACATATTACTGGCTAACTCATTCATAAACCCTTTTGTTTACAAATTGAATCAATGTTTGTGTTGCTATTATTGATATCCTTTTGATTAAACATGCTAGCAAACTACTATGTACCTAGAGAATTAATATAATTTGTAAACCTCCATGTTTATAAACGTAGAAAGTAAATAATATCTATATGAGTAAAGTTATAGAAATTATTGAAAAAGAGATATTGAGTTGGCCTTATGTTACTGTTGGATCACATAGATTTGGGGGCATAGAATTTCGTCTTAACAAAAAAGAAATGGGACATATACATAGTGAAGGTTTGGCTGATATTCCATTTCCTATGAAGATTCGAGATGAGCTGGTTAACTCTGGATTTGTTAAACCTCATCATGTGCTACCACAATCAGGGTGGATTAGCTACTGGTTTCATAATAGCGGCGGCGAAAAAGAGGATGTCGCAACAGTAATTGAACTATTTAAATTGCGATATAAATTGCTCAAACCCAAAGCTCAAATTAAAAGCGACATAACAGTAATTACTCCTAAAACAAATTAGTGATGGTGATATCTCTTGGATTTACCATGGAATGATGAAAGATCAAACCAATTTATAACAAATGTAGGTTTGATAACAAGCGATGGTCCTTTTGGGCCAAACGTGATGGCCTGTGAATGGACACATCATATATCCTACAAGCCTGGTTTAATAGCTGTTTCTTTGGGTCATACAAAGGCTACAGTTGAAAATATCAGAACGTCAAAAGAATTTGGTATTAACTTGTGCGCAAGTGATCAATCTGTATTAGCTAGTGTAGCAGGTGGTTACACCGGTGCTAAGTACAACAAGGTCAATGCATTAAAAGAGCTTGGCTTTGAATTCTACAAAGCAAAGAGAATAACCTCTCTTATGATAAAAGGTGCTGTACTAAATATTGAATGTAGATTATATAAAGAAATTACGCTAGGTGATCATATTACGTTTGTTGGCGAAGTTATTGAGGCTTCCAATAATCCTGACAGAGTACCGCTTGCATACCACGGAGGAAAGTATTGGATCTTGAATACGAATGTAGTAAAACCGTCTAATGAAGAACGCGATAGAATAAAAAAAGTAATTGAAAAATATTCAAGATGATACAAGATGATGACACACAAAAGGTAGGTGATTCTTTCGTTTAATGACTACGCTCATAGCTGGACTGCAAAATTCAGTTCTTGTGATTGAATCTTCTTCAAAGAGTGGTGGTGGATGGAAGACTTTTGAAAGTTTGAAAGGAAGTCATCCACAAAGCATAGCATTCGATCTTTTGAATCCAAGCAGAGCATATTGTGGAACATTTGACAAGGGTTTATGGAAAACTGATAATGGTGGGCAAACTTGGAGTAGTATTGGAAAGAATGAAATTTCCACGTCTAGTATAATGTCTGTTTCAGTCAGTCCTCTGGAAGAGGGAAATAATGGATACAATAAGGTATATGTTGGAACTGAGCAAGCGCACTTTATATATCAAGTGACGGAGGCGAATCATGGGAAAGAATGAGTGGTCTCGACAATTTAGAATCATCTGCTACATGGAGCTTTCCTCCTAGACCTTGGACTCATCATGTTCGTTGGATTGAACCAGATGTAAATAATTTAAACTATGTTTTTGTTGCCATAGAAGCAGGAGCTCTAGTTCAGAGTCGTGATGGTGGCAGAACATGGATCGACCGCGTAAAACAAGGTCCTTATGATGCTCACACTTTGGCAACTCATAGGAAAATGCCTAAGCGGCTGTACTCTTCTGCAGGTGATGGTTATTTTGAAAGCTTTGATTATGGAGAATCTTGGAATAGTCAAATAGAAGGACTCAGACATCATTATCTTCATGGGCTTGCTGTAGATTCTTCTGATCCCCAAAATGTAATTGTATCAGCTTCTCTAGGTGCTTGGCAAGCACATAATATTGAAAATGCCAACTCTGTATTATACAGAAGATCTGCAGATGGCGAAACCTGGAAGAATGTTTCAAAAGGTCTTCCTGAATCCAAAGGAACAATAATTACAATTCTTGCCTCAAACCCAAATAGTTCTGGAGAATTTTATGCTCTCAACAATCGTGGAATATTTATCTCTGATGATTCAGGTATTTCTTGGGTAGCGCTTGAAATCCCCTGGCCCAAAGAATATCTTTTACAACATCCTTGGTCCCTAGCAGTCGGAAAAGAATAGTTGTATTTGAGATAAATAAGAGAAAATGCTCTCCGTCTTTTCCAAGCTGTCGTTGAGGGATAAATACAGCTCGGATTTCAGTTTCTAGTATACTTCTACGTAAAATACCTGCAGGAAATGTTATCACTTATGGATATTTCAAAAGCACTTGGTAATCTTCAGCATCAAGGACAATAGGTAGAATTTGGTCGCACTCCAAATCCAACAATTAAGTTGCCTTGTCACAAGGTAGTCATGTCCGATTTTAAAAATGTTAAATAAATTAATAGAGTGTTTATGATTTTTTGAAACATTTAGAAATTTTTTCAGATTATTAATAAGTATGGTAGAACGATGTCTGAAATCAATTTTTATCAATTTCATTTATTTCCAATGAATGAAAATGTGGAACAAGTAGAAGGTTTATCTTTTCAACAAGTAAAGCTAATATTTATAAAAATTAGAATTGGTTAATTTGATTAATACTTGATACCTATAAATGTAGTTCTTTTTGTAAAAATAACACAATAGCCAAAATCACTACCTTGTTTTGTCATATCCCACTCACTCTTAACGAAAATTTTTTATCAATAGTGTAAAACGCGTTTGTGTAATATGTTTTACTTTTGAATCTAATAAAAACGTTTATGAAAAGCATGAAAAAATGCTATTAAAAAATCCAAACGGTCACTACAATCACTATCCCTTATGGACGATTAACCGTCAATCCCCATCATTTTATCTCATAACAATCGCAACCGTCGTTATACTGTTTATTCCAATCACTATGAGTAAATGCTAAGTTCTTCACATTCAAAACAACTAAATATCTTTATTTTTGGGTCAATTATTTTTCATGCCATAATATGTCACTTCCTTTTTCTTACCAGAATTTAATTATTATATTTTAAATCAAAATAAAATTATTTTAGTAACGGAAGTATATCTATACGAAAAATTTCATTCATTTTAACTTTATGACTTTTTTACCAACTAGGGTCATGCTAAAAAAAAGCCTAAATTAGTACAATGTTCTTAAGATTGGGAAAAATTTACCTACGTTGTATAATGAATTGTCATAGTAAATAAATAACAATTCAATGAAATTATAGTGAAACCATACAGAAAATCTTTAGTGTAATATCTCAATTATACAATATCTGATATTATAGTTGCCTGTCTAGCTAATCAGAAATCAAGAATCTTAAGTATACTAACAATGATGTTAAGATATTATTTAATAAATTATTATTGATTGATAACGGGCCCATCTAGTTGAAGTTCTTGTTGATTTTTCTTTTGTATCCCTGCTTTATGAACCGAATAAATAATACAAAATCCTAAAATAACTGTATTTAATCCAATTAATCCGTCTAATATTACATATAGTGGTATTAAGGCTATAATCCAAAGAAAGCCAAATAAAACAATTAAAATTCCAAAGAAATATCCTGCTATATTGCTTATCCATCCCATAATAGTAAATGTCTAATCTTTGGATTTTAGGGTTTTAGTTAAATTTAGAAATTAATTTTAATATTAAATTCTACTAGTATTGATCGAGAACTATTTTATTTTCTTTCTCAGGTAAATCTGTCATACTGAACAATACTTCTCCTTGGTGTTGTTGGTTATCATCCATAGCATTATAGTTTAACTCTAATAATTCAACAGATAGGCAAAATAATTAAGCGAATTCAATATTGATTTTTGAAAAAAAGTAGTTAAATTTTTTTCTATAACAATATATTTAATTTTGTTATAATAAATATGCACTAATTTTTTTATAGCAAATTTGAAATCATCATTTGACATATTAACAATATAATGAATATAGAAAAAACAAATT
>JBIOXM010000316.1:0-3269 GCA_044869655.1 Nitrososphaeraceae archaeon
TGGAGAAAACCAAGGTCTTTCAAATAAACACCTAGCATTGATATTTGGAATTAGTATAGTAGGAATTTTTATAGTATTTGCTTTGTTTATTTTTCCGATACAAAATTTATTTCGTGAATCCATTACCGAACAGGTTACAGTAATCAGTAAAAGTGATGGGGAATGTGTTGTTAACAGCCAAGATCATCCTAGAGGAATTTCTAACTGTGACTATGATCTAGGTGATAAATTGCAGATTACATATAAGTATGGAACTGCTCCAATAGAAACACACAAGAAAATAAATTAAAATTAGATATTTTAATTTTTACAATAATTTCAAATCTATAATGTGATTTATAATATACCGCGTTCATATGTTAAACTAATGATGGTTTATATTATTAAAATCAGATAATTAATTTACAAAAATATTATTAAAATAATACAAAAAATGTTCCTTCATGTTTATCGATAATAGAAATAGAAATATTTCTAAGATACAAACAAAAAATCAAAGAACTTACAGGAGTTACCACTAATATATGAAATTTTGTTATAGAAACCGTATGATGTACTGAACTCAAAAAAATTCTCGTTTCCTTCTATCTTTACACAGGAAAACCTATAACCTATGAACAAGGGTTAAAAATAAGCGATATTACTAAACAAAATATCAAAGTTATATTTAGATATAATAAAAAAATAATTGCAGAATACTCTAAGCATTATCTAATTAATAAACCTATTTAAAAAATGACTAAAGATGAAATCAAAATCTTCTTTTACTCTATTATAGCTATATCCTATCTAGTTTGGTCGATTTGATTTGGAATTAAATAGAATTAAATAAAATTGTTAATATTATATTCTATAGTAAAATTGTCATCATCAAATTTTGACGATATTGTTAATAAAGAAAAAATAAAAAATTTAAAAATTCATATCGATGAAGTTAACAAAATCGCTAATAAAAAGAATATTACTCATAAAAAAATACAACTTTGGACAAATGATAAAGCAAACGAGTATGCTATATGTTTATTATTTGATTCTGATCTAAAAAAAGATAATTTCCAATTTATAGCATCAACGAATCATAATGAGAAATACGTACGTCCAATTGCAGAAACTGATAATATCAAAGACCTACAACATGGATGGGATTACACCTTAAGAGAAGTAATAGAAAATTATAAAAAAAATAGATATCAAAAAATTAGTGGAAATGATCTTCAATCCATCAAACTAATTCCCTTTTATAAATGCACATATTGTAATAAAGAACTTTCTAGTGAAGAAGAAAAAAAAGAACATGAATTGTTGTGGCATATATAGACAATAATGTTAATTAAAAATAACTTCATTAATAGAATAATACTCTTTATACAATATCTATTAAATAAATTCTGTTTTATTTTTTGTCAATGATTCTAACTATCAATATCAATTTTATTACCTCACTTTATTAGATAAAACATTATTCAATAAAAAATTTCCAATACTTGGAATTATAATTTTTGAGGAGTGGTAACCAGTTTTCCAAACAATTGTGATTCCATCATTTTTATATGCCCTTCTACCATATCTTCAAAGGGATAAACTGTATCTATTATTGCTTTTATTTTTCCTTTACTTGTCCATCTTATCACCTCTTCTAATCCTGCACGTGTTCCTTGAGTAGCTCCCATAAGATTTAGTCCCCTAAAGAAGAGATATCTCAAATCTATTTTTGAATCATATCCTGTTGTTGCTCCAGTAGATACTAAAGTGCCTCCCATATTTAAGAGACTAACTTCTTGTGGAAAAACAGATTTACCTATATGTTCAAAAATAATATCTACACCTTCTCGATTCTTTGTTATACTCCTAACTTTCTTGTACCAATCTGATTCACGGTGGTTAACAACCTGATCTGCACCTAATTGAAGACATTTATCCATTTTTTCTTGGTTACCGGCTGTTGCAATAACATCACAATTAAACAGCTTTGCAATTTGAATACCTGCTATTCCCATACCACTTCCACCTCCCATAATCAAGACAATTTGACCTGGCTGAATATTAGCTCTAGTAACTAACATGTGCCAGGCTGTCATTCCAACCATCGATATTGCTGCTGCATCTTCAAATGAAACATTATTTGGAATTTTTATAACATTGACTTCTGGTAAATATGTATATTGAGCAAACCCTCCCCATAATGGACCTGTTTGAAAACCCCATACCTGTCTTTGACGACAATCATATTCTCTGCCAGAAGTGCAATCTTTACATATTCTACAGGTTAGATTAGGATACCCTACTATTCTATCTCCTTTTTTTATACTTAATACGTTTTCTCCAACGTCTATTACTGTTCCTGAAACATCACTTCCAGAAATATGAGGAAGTGGAATCTTGATTGGTTCTCCCCATATTCCCCAAAGATCATTGTAATTATAAGAAGATGCTTCAACTTTTATAAGAACTTGGTTATGCTTGATTTTCGGGATGTCTATCTCTTCTATTTTTACAACTTTTCGTGGATCCTTGTTGTGCTCACGATATACAGCTGCCTTCATTTCACTATCAAAAGTACAATATGAAATTTAAAGAATAGCTTTGCAAAATATTACAAAAAATATCTAATAAAATCTATAATAATCTCAAAATTAAAAGTTATTGTGTTACTTTTAAATCTCATTTTGAAAATTTAATATACTATTTATTAGGATTAAACGAAACATTACATATCAAAAGGTCAATCATAATAAATAAGTCAAAAAAATTTAGTTTGTCATTCTATTATCAGTGAGATTACCTAGACCCATCAAATTATGAAGAGATCGGTTTCATCTTAATTACTATGGAATAATAGAATATTCTGATAGTTTATTCATTTCGAAATTTCAATATCTCCTCAAACCATGCTTCATTGTTAGCAATTCTTTTTAGGACATTATCTCTCCATTTGGCTTCATCCATACTAAATATTTTTTTTACAAATAAATCATAATCCTTATCAGTCCAGTCATTCTCTTGTTTAGCAAAGTTTATTTCAATATTACGCTTTCCAGGAATTTTCAATACCCGCATAAGAGAATCTTTCTCTTTTGAATAATTATCTAATAGTCTTTTTATAACATCATCAAATGTTTCTTTCACTTTTCCAATAGATTGAAGTTTTTTATGTGTTTCATCACTGATCTTTACAGATTTAAAAACTATAGGGTATTTCACATGGAAATTAATTTATCTTCCTTTATTTAATATTTTTTTCTTATTAAAATATCCATAACAAAAGTTCA
>JBIOXM010000317.1:0-18832 GCA_044869655.1 Nitrososphaeraceae archaeon
TCTCGTTTAGTGATATCATGATACCAATATTGATTATAATGGTTTACAGTAAGAAATAAAAATATTAGAAATGGTTTAAGTTCAAATTCTTCAGGCAGAAATTCCAATGCTAGCTTTGCTTCATCCAAATAGATCTCGCTTTTCTTAAGAGTGAGTTGAAAACCTTTTCTAACATCATTAGCAATAAGTGAATAATACAAAGGCCAAGAAGGTATTTTAATTGAGCCTTCATTGATTGCATCTTGCATCTCATTTCCACAGCCTACAGATTCGCTTGCTTTTGACATTCCTAAATGATAAATTTCATTGAGTGGAGTCTGGTTTAAGGCCATATTTCTGCCAGCAGTACCCATAATTGAGCGGTATTTTTTATAACACCCTATCATAAGCTCATCATTAATTGATTCAGGTTTCATCTTTAATTTATGGTCTATAAGTTGACCTATCCTAGCGTCTTTGAATCCCTCTTCAAAAGCCTTCAGAACTGAGTCACCTCCTTGAGAAATTTTTTCCCTTGCTATATCCAAAATATAGGGATTCATTAACCTATAGTCATCTAAGTATTCAAGATCTTCATCTTTATCCATAATTCGATCCATAGGTTCACTCAAATCAATAGCTATGATATGACCATCTATAATAGAAGTGCGGAGATCATTGGAAAGATCTTCTTTAAAATATGATACAGAACCATCAAATAAAGCATTAAACACAGGAAAAGTCATTTTAACAAAATTAGAGTCCAGTATTCTTTGGACGCGGTCGGCAAGAATTTCAGGTCGAGAAAGACGAGTTTTAATATTTTCAATTTTTGAAGAGTCAAGTTCCATATCTGCTGAACCAACTTCTTCCGCAAATTGAGATAGAGTAGAATTTGGAGAAGTGTCAGAAATTATCTTTCTATGTAAGGAAAGAAGAAATCGTTTAGTAAAATTCTCAAATTCATTTTCATATTGAAGTTTGTACTTATGATATTGCTTATACCCTTTCTCTCTTAAGATCGCCTGTTTAAGTATCTCCTTACCAGCCTTTGTACTCATTAAAGCACTTTTGGAAAAAACAAAATCGTCTTTGCTACTCATTTTTTTATAACGAGTGGAGTAGTAATTGCCATTATTTATTAACTTTCATCTTATGCTAAAATTCTAAATAAAAGAATAATCATGGCAAAAAAAGAAATAAATAATTATCTTGAAGCCATCGCAATACGTTCTTGTTCATTTTTCTTCTTTATTGCATGACTTGACATATCATTGTTTGATGCTAGAAGAATTTCTTTTGCTAAGGCTTCTTCGATCATTTGCGGAGTAGAATAAGTCGATTCTCTAACTCCTTCAGCAATGAAGCGAAGTGCCAAATCAAGTCGTCGAAGGGGTGAAACATCAACGGAAACATGGTAAACAACACCACCATATACAATTCTCGTCGTATCCTCATTTGGAGAAGAGTTTTCTATAGCCCTTACTAATAATTCTACAGGATTTTTTCCGGTTTCTAAGTATATTATTTCAAAAGCGGTTTTAACAACATTTAGTGATTTGGCTTTTTTTCCACCCATTCGACCAGTATTCTTTGCATATTTTTTTCCGAAACGCATTAATTTATTTGCTAAACGTTCAATTAGATTTACCTCAGCTTTTTTTAGCCTTTGATGTTCATGTCTTCCAAAAGATACAGGAATTACCATGGAGGGATTTAGAGAAATAACCCTAGTTAGACCAGGATCATTTATTTCGATATTAGAAGTCTCCCATTTATTAAATAACAATATTTTTATATTTTCTTTTCCGCTCATTGTTATCGCCTTGGTTTTTCCTTTCTCCCGTATACTAATTCCTTTAATGACACACCATTTACTTTGAATACCTGCCATCGTACACCTGGTATATCACCCATTGCACCCCCCATCGACCCACCAATGCCTTCCACTATTACCTCATCATGTTCATCAACAAAATTCAAGGCACCATCTCGGGGAAGAAATGCAGTTATTGATTTTCCATTTTTTATTAATTGGATTCTTACACATTTGCGGACAGCTGAATTAGGTTGTTTTGATTCTATACCAACTTTTTCTAAAACAATGCCTCGAGCTTGAGGAGCTCCTTCCATTGGATTAGTTTTTTTGTCTAGTAATAATACTCGTCTCTTATAATATTTATTTGCCCATCTAGAACGTTTTCTTTTTGATTCAAGTACACGTCCAGCGAACAAGCCCAAAGGAGATTTAGCCATTTTACATATTTACACCATTGTTATCATTAGTAGTTGTTTGTTCAGGACTCAAAATAAGAACATTGGATATGTGAAAATAACGTTTTGCAAGTAATCTAGCTTTTTCAGCATTTCTACCTTCTTTTCCAACTACAACACCCTTTTTTTTTGAATCAACAACGACAATTGCCTGTTTTGTACCATCTATCCTTTTATTAATCTTTATTTCATTAATCATATTAGAATTAAGAATATTTTTTAAAAATTCATCTTCGTTATCAGAATATTCGACCAATTCTATTCTTCGAGGAATAACATTTTGTAATTGTTTTATCGTAGCTCCTCCTTTACCAATAGCAAGACCCATTTGACCTTTATTTACAACAAAAATTACTCTATCCATTTTTTCATCTACTATACAATCTCTTGCGGTAGCGCTAGTAATGCTTTGAAACAAAGAAATAAGTCTAAGTTCATCGGATGTCAATTTTATTTTTTCAGTCATTATACCATAATACCTCTAATTCCATTTTTGAATCATAATACATCAAATAATAACATGCTGTGTAATAAAGTATATTTAAATTTTAATGATGATTCATGGAGTTTGGATAAACTCAGTATAAAAATATGATTTTACTTGTTAAAGGAGACTAAGCACATAAAACCTACTTTTTTAGAATTTTGTTGATTTTTTCTGTTTTCTAGCTCAAATATAACGTATACTAAATCAGTTGGTCAGAAAAACAATAATTTATTTGTCTTGTAACATCCATTGTCTCGAAGAGACTTATATTTTCGTATTTATAAACTATAATTGCTTTTTCAGATTTAGTTAAAAAAATTTTTTCTTCACCAGTATTATATGTACCTTCTGTATTTTACTTTCAACAGTTAAATTATTAAAAGAAATATTTATAAATATCTATTTGTGTCCAAAAAATTAAAAAATAATAAAAAAATTACTGCGTATCCAATAAGGCACTGACATCTACGTCTTCTACAGATTTTAGTGCGACTGTGGAAATTCTATAAGGTTTATTAAAAAGTCTCCCTAATTTTATCGAATTGTCAGCATAACGATAAAGAGGAACTTTAAATTCTTCACAGGACTTTTCAATAAATTGTTTATTCGTATTAGAGAGAGAGTTAGAAATGATAATTAATTTTGATCCTTTAATATTAGATCGGACTTCTTTTACTCCTTCCTTATACTTATTGGACGATTTTGCCTCTTTAATTATTTTCTCTAGATTCTTCATTTTGTTCATTCACTTTCATATACAGATCAACCATTCCGGTTCCAACGGGTACGGTTGCTCCTACAATCACATTTTCTGTAACTCCTTTTAATGCTTCCGTTTGGCCTTCCATAGATGCTTTAGCAATGGTTGGAACAGTAATTTCAAAAGCAGCCCGTGCCAAGACAGAAGTCTTAGTTCCAGCTATCCCATGTCTACCGATTTGCTGAAGGTAGCCTTTAGATGTCATTAAATCAGCTACTAGCATTATATGTCGGATATCTACTTCTAGCCCTTGTTCTTCGAGAGTATTAGTAACTTCTCGTACAAGAGCCGTTCTAGCTGCTTCTATTCCTAAAGTTTGCCATATTTCATACACATTATTTGTAGTAACTCGTGAAAGATCAATTCCATCTACATATATTATTTTAGATAGATTAGATCCAGCCGTCTGTATTACCCATTCCTCGTTTTGTTTAACTATTGTAACTCGTTCAATATCCGGTACACCTTTTATTCTTGTATTAAGAAGTTTATTCTTTAAGAGTAACAAAGTTTGAGCATCTAACTCTTCGTTCATCTTTAAAACAATAGTCATTTCCTGTTCGTCAAGAGTAGAATCATATTTCTTTTTGGAGCCCTTTAAAATTTCAAAAATATCCGTTAAAATGCAACCTCTATCATTTAATTTGTTCTCAGAGAAGCTCAGTTTTATAATTCCACTATAATCAATATCTGTCTTTTCTACTACATCAATAACCTTAGTATGAATTATCTCTTTTGCAACACTTAAGGCTTTTTCTCTTGAAATACGATGTTCTTCATCTAGGTAAATATCCATTGTAGGGGTTATAGGCTTTTTCCTTGCATCTACTAACTCAATTAAACGGGGAAGTCCTAGTGTTACATTTCGTTCTTTAACTCCTGCATAATGAAAGGTTCTCAAAGTCATCTGTGTACCAGGTTCTCCAATAGATTGAGCAGTAACTACTCCTACTGCCTCTCCTGGCTCAACCATGGCTCTTTCTATCAAATCAATAATTTTTTTAATAATCTTTTCGATCCCTTGTTTGCTAAGTTTATTTTGAAGTAATAGATTTTCAATATTACTTTTTAATTTTAAATTAATATTAGAAATATTTTGATTTATTATATCTCTAATTTCTTCATCCGTTGCTCTTGTTCCCTCATCAACCACGGATTCACTCTCAATTATTCTTGAAATATTAACTGCTTCTCCATGGTCACTTTTTGCAGGATCAATTCCATCCTCTCCATATAAATATTGAATAATATTGCCATGAGGGTCCCTAACAGTACTGTCATATTCGAGTTTCAAATGTTCAAGAGCATTGATTAATCTTCTTTGCATATACCCTGATTGCTGGGTTCTGACAGCAGTGTCCACTAAGCCTTCTCTTCCTCCCATTGCATGGAAAAAGAATTCGAGTGGAGTGAGCCCATCACGGTAATTGGATTTAACAAAACCTTTTGCATCAGGATTTGTATCATTTATTTTGAAATGTGGTAATGATCTATTATGATAACCTTTATGGATTCTTTTTCCTCGTATAGATTGTTGACCTAAAACTGCTGTCATTTGTCCAATGTTTAATGTTGAACCTCTGGCACCCGTAGAAGCCATGATCACCCCTGCATTGTTATTTGGAAATGACCTATCAGCAATTCTACCAGCTCTATCTCTAGCCCTGGAAAGTTCATTCACAAGGTATAGTTCTAAGGCTTCTTCCGGTGATAATCCTCTAGTCAATGGTAACGTACCGTCTTTGTATTGTTGAATTAATTCACCAATCTTATCATATGCTTTCTTAATTACTTCAGTAATTTCCTTATGTGTATCTTCCGATAACCAGAGATCTGAATAACCATATGTGAAACCTCTATGAGTAATAAAGGTTTTCAACATAACTAAGATAGAATTAAGAAATTGCTGTGCTATATCATTTCCATAATCTTTTGCTATTCGGTGTAAAACACTATCAGGTTCTTCAGCGCCAATTGATGCTTTATCTATGACACCACTAATCAACTGTCCGTTTTTGATTACGACATCTTTTCCTTCTCCCTTAATAGACTTGTTCCATTTTGAAGTAATAATGAAATTAAAATCCTTTGGAAGAAATAACGAAAAGAGTTGTTTACCAGTATATAATTTTATCCCATCTTTCTCTCCTTTAGGCTCTGGAAGGACCCCTACATACCCTCCTAATAATGCCAAGTTAAAGAATTCCTCCTTCGATAGAAAGCTTTCGTCACTTGTTAAAATATAAGCTCCTGTAATGAAGTCACGAATACCTCCTATTATAGGTCCCCCATACCTTGGAGATATTAACTGATCTTGAACACTCATCAATAAAGCAGCCTCCGATCTTGCCTCTTCGCTTTGTGGAACATGAAGATTCATTTCATCACCATCAAAATCTGCATTATATGGTGGACATACAGCTGGATGAAGTCTAAAAGTTCTATAAGGGAGAACCCTGACATAATGTGCCATAATGGACATTCTATGTAAGGAAGGTTGTCGGTTGAAAATAACTATATCAGAATCAGATAAATGGCGCTCAATTATATAACCTGGTACGATCGAATCAGCAACCATTTGTCTATCATTTACATAATCAAGTCGTATTTTGACTCCATCTGGCCTAATGATATAATTAGCTCCGGGATAGTTATTAGGCCCATTAAATACTAATGTTTTTAATTTATCTATATTCCAATTTGATACTGTTTCAGGAATTGTCAATTTTTTTGCTACTTCAAATGGAATGCCTACCTCAGAAATAGCAATATTTGGATCCGGTGAGATAACAGTTCGACTTGAAAAGTCGACTCGTTTTCCAGACAAAGAACCTCTAAATCTACCCTCTTTACCTTTTAATCTTTGAGTTAAAGTTTTTAATGGTCTACCTGAACGATGATGAGCCTGTGGAATTCCAGACACTTCATTATCAAAATAAGTCGTAACATGATATTGCAATAAGTCTACCAAATCCTGGACAATTAATGGAGGAGTACCCGCTTCTTTACTTTCTTTGAGTCGTTGATTTACACGGATAATATCAACCAGCTTGTGAGTTAAATCATCTTCTGATCGAATCCCTGTCTCAAGGATAATAGATGGTCTAACAGTGACTGGAGGGACTGGTAGAACTTGAAGTATAAACCATTCCGGACGAGCAGTAGAAGGATCATATCCAAGCAGTTTTAGATCATCATCGCTAATATTTGATAATCTTTCTCGAATAGTTATTGGTAATAGTCGATTTTCCCCAGCATCTGTCTTTTCTACAAAAATAGTAGGCTTAGTAAAGATAAGATCATATTGTTCCTTTTGACAATGAGGACAAATTTTAATTTTTTTGGATTTTTCTATTATTTCATCTTTGATATTATCTAATGTTATAACAGCATAGGAAGCTTTGGCATTTCTAATATCTCTATAAGAATCTAGTTCTGTGTTTTCTAACTTAATTCTGTTACAAGATCTACAGGTTGTAAGTAATAATTTATGAATGTCATCTACAAATGCTATATGTAATACAGGTTCTGCTAATTCTATGTGACCAAAATGACCTGGACATTTTACTGAAGTATTTCCACATGTTATGCATTTTTGGCCAGGCTCAAGAGTTCCTAACCGATTATCCATCAGTCCTCCCTGTACAGGCATTCCATCTTCATCATATGTCTCAGGGGCGGTGATTTCAGCAACACTAAATTTTCTAATTTCTATTGGAGACCAAACACTAAATTTTATCGCCCCTAAATTTTTAATTGATTCTTCCACATCTGTTCACCTTACCTACAATTTGTCTTTTGGAATAAGTCTGGGAGCTATATTCAGACTCATCATTTCTTGAAGAAGTAGTTTAAAGGCATATGCAATAACAACAGTAGAAATTTTTGCCTTATCCCCACAAACTCGGCAAATGTATCTTCGTTGTTTGATATCATAGTATGATAATAGACCGCAACGTTCACATACATTAATTTCTGCTTTATCTGACTCTTCTAGTAATCGATCTTTTAACATCATTGAAGCCCCATATGCAATAAGGCAATCTCTTTCCATTTCTCCAAACCTTAGCCCACCTCCCCGTGCTCTACCTTCTGTAGGTTGTTTGGTTAACATTTGAACTTGTCCGCGTGCTCGACTATGAATCTTATCAGCTACCATGTGATGAAGTTTCTGATAGTATACCACTCCAATATAAACCTCGACAGGAAATTTTAATCCGGTCCGCCCATCATACATTTCCTCTTTTCCACTATATTTGAATCCGTATTGTTCCATAAACCCTTTAATATCATTTAATTTTTCCCCAAGAAAAGCAGAACCGTCGACTACTTTTCCTCTTAAAGCGGCTGCTTTCCCACCCAACGATTCCATAAATTGACCTACGGTCATTCTGGATGGAAATGCATGTGGATTTATCATTATATCTGGAACTATTCCATCCTGAGTATATGGTAAATCCTCCTGATTGACTAACATTCCAAGAATTCCTTTTTGTCCATGCCTAGAAGCAAATTTATCACCTATTTCTGGAATTCTCATGTCCCTTACTCGAATCTTATACATTTTACCGCCTTCGACTGACTGGGTCATTATTACACTATCTACAACGCCATTCTCTGAAGGTCTTACTCCTATCGATGTATCACGTCTATATGGTCCTTTAACTTCAAATTCTTTGTATTCTTCAATAAACCTTGGAGGAGAGGTTCTACCAATTAATATATCTCCACCAGTAACTATTGCTTCATGCATAACTGCACCATCTTGTTCTAACAATCGATAGGCTTTTTCTCCTCTAAAACCACGAATATTTTCATCCGCTGAAGGTAATTCAAAAGTATCCTTCATTCCTCCTGGATATTGTTTGGCTTCCGCCTCATATACTCTGTAAAAAAATGTTCGTGCTAATCCGCGCTCCACTGATGACTTGTTAAAAACTACTGCATCTTCTATATTATAACCCTCAAATGGTAGTACTGCCACTATGCAATTTTGTCCAGTAGGACGTTCATCAAGCCCAAGGAGGTTTATTGCTTTAGTACTTACGATAGGGATTTGTGGATATAACATAAAATGTTGTCTTACATAAGTGCTTGCATTCATGAGTGGTGTGGAAAAGCCGAGGCTTTGTTTCGCCATTGCACTTTCATATGTGTTTCGTGGAGATTGATTATGTTCAGGATAGGGTATAACAGATGCCCCAATTCCGAGGATCGATGGCGGATATATTTCAATATGAGTTGTATTAGCATCTATTGCATTTAGATCAATAGAGATAAAACAATTTTCCTCCTCATTCGCATCTACTAATTCTATTATTCCCATATAGATAAGATCTATCCATGAGAGAAACTTTTTGTTGATCTTCTCCACGATTTCCGATGTCATGAGCGATTTGCCTTCTTTAACAATTGCAAGTGGTCTTAAAACTCGTCCTGAGTTACAAGATATGTATAATCTTTTTGTTGCATTTGAATTTAAAGAAGAGTAAAAATAGATCCCAATATGTGGATGAATTTTGCCATTTCTACGAAGATTTTTCAGTGTATTTGCGAGGTGCAAGCCATCTTCAATATATCCTATTAATTTTCCATCTACAAATATCCTACAACCATTATATCTTAAACTTTCATCTGCATCATCAATATGTTGAACCCTCAATTCATATAACTTTTCAATAATTTCTGAGGATTGGACACTCACTGAGATTATTGCAGAAAGAGCAAGATTTTTTACGAGTCCACAATTTGAACCCTCAGGGGTCTCTGCTGGGCAGATTCTGCCAAAATGAGTAGTATGTAAATCCCTCGCTTCAAAATTAGGTTGACTCCTACTAAGAGGAGATTGTATTCTACGCAAATGACTAATAGTAGACATATAATTAGTTCTATCGAGTAATTGTGTTACTCCTACTCGGCCTCTTCCCCAATTACCCGTAGCTATTGCATTATTCAATTTATCAGATATTATACCAGGCCTAACTGCTGCGGCTACGGCATTAATTCCTCTTTTCTGTCCAGAACGTTCAAGTTGATATTTCATATCTCTTATTAAATTTCTAAATGCAGTCCTAAAAAGGTCTGCAAGCATTTGTCCGGCAAATTTTATAACTTTATTTCCATAATGATCTTTATCATCATTATCAACCCATCCAAGTTTAAGTTCTACTAACTTACTAGCAGCTTCCCCAAGAAAAAGTGCTTTTTCACCACGGTTTTCTGGATTTTTTCCCAAATGAGGTAACAGTCCCCAATCTAATAAGGTTTCAGCTCGCTTTATTTGAAATTCTTCAAGCATACCGGGGGCAATTCGTTTACTTATATAGACAATGGCATCTCTGCTTGAAATGATTTCTCCAACTTTTTCAAATGAAGGCTCTAATTCATCCTGTATTTTTTCTTTAAAGGAAACAGCATTGGCTATATCTCTATCCGATTCCAAGCCCAAAGCACGAATCAATGTTACTAAAGGTATATCAACAGGGGAGCCAGGAATCTTCGCTACTATTGAACCATCAGGTTTCATAATAAGTTCTAATTTTGCCCGATACCCAACAATGGAAGAATAAACTTTTGCTTTATAGGTAAGTGTTCCAGCAGTTTCTTCTGCATCAACAATAATTTTATTATATGATAAATCTTCTAACCCTACTATGACTCTTTCTGATCCATTTATAACAAAATACCCCCCTGGATCCCGAGGGTCTTCCCCTAATTCAATTAATTTAGATTCTGGAAGATTATGAAGGATACAAACATTCGATTTTACCATGACAGGCATATCACCTACATGAATGAATCTAGACTCTATTATACGTCCATCTTCAACTATACTGCATTCAAGCATTATTGGGGAAGCATATGTAAGATTCCTTAGTCTAGCCTCCACAGGAGCCACATGGGTAATAGAACCGTCTAGCTCCATTATACGAGGACGTTGAAGTTTTATTTTACCTAACTTCAACTTGTATGGAAATTCCGCTGTTTCTATCTCTACTTCATTCACTTCATCTATTATACTTTGTAAACCTGATTCCATAAACTCATTGTAAGAATTCAAGTGCTGTCGTGCAATACCTTCTCGTCTTAAAATATCATTAATAATAGGCCATATATCAACAAAATTACTAACCAAATAACTTGTATCTCCTTATCCTTGTACTACATATCTGTAATATACACTTTCACCTGCAGTTGGACTTTTTCGTGTAATTTTAATTATATCTCCTGGTCGAATATCTAAGTCTTCTAATCCTTTATCGCTTGACATAATGTATGGTAGTTGATTAGTTCTTACATTAAATTTTTTAAGGATTTCTTCAGCTTCATTTTTTGGAAGAATTTCATGTTTAGGTTGGTAGATATGATTTTTTACTCTAACAACTTTTTTATCTACTGACAAATTAACAAGACTCCTCTATATTTATCATTAGATAAATAAATCTAGATAAAATAGCTTCTAACAATCAAAATCAGTAACATTCATGGGGCCGGACATATATGTAGTTTATTACAAAATATTAAAAATTATAACATAATATTTTATATTTATTTAGGCCTTCGGAGGGATTTGAACCCTCCTCAAGCGGTTTCTTTCTTTAGTATTTATATCAAAAGACCACAGCCGCCTATACTAACCAGGCTATACTACGAAGGCCACTGATATTTTATGAAATTCTGCAATATTTATTCTTTAGAGGAATAAATAAAAGAAATCAACTATTATTATCATCAATTAAACCACGCTTAAATATTACTATACCTCTTTTTTCTAATTCATTACAAATTTTGTTCATTCCGATTGAATCTCCTGCTAAATGTCCAAGGATAATAAGATTCTTACATGTTTTATCTTTTTTCACTTTTTTTAGTTCATTATAATCGATATGAAGATATATTACTGTGGAAACATTATTTTCATAATAAGTGCGTGCAATATCATATCCGCCATTTGATCCAGCTGCTATAACAAGGACCCAATTACCTATTTCATTACTTGCCTTTCCATTACAAATTAAAATGCGTGTTAAGGCTTTTTTGAATTCTGTTATCTCTTCTATTGCTTCTATTACATCAGAAAGAGTTTTTAATTTAGATTTACAAAGCTTGAATAAAATTACTTTTCTCATATATTCATCAAGGGGCTGATGTATATTCAATAATGGCATTTTGAGAATTTGTGCGGTACTAATTACATCGTTGTAAATTAAAGAATGGGATTTTAAATAAGCTCTATATTTTAAATCTTTGACCAACGAAATTGCCAAATTTTTTTTGACCCCTTTTTCCATCATATACTCAACATGTCTATCAAAAACTTTATGAAATGAAACCGCTGACTTTCCTATTGGATGATGTGTTAATACACAATCACAACCTTGAGTCTTAGCAAGATAGATATCAAATGGGCTCACATCAATGGAAACGAAAACCTTTTTGATATTACTGCCCTTAACATGAATCGCACTATCAGATGGTATTTTTTTCCAACCAGCCAATTTGAGTCCGATTTTCATTAATTCCTCTGTATTCAACCCGTCCAATATACTATAAAATTACCATTCTTGTAGAATATTTACTTTTAACTCTCCAATACTTTTTTTCTAAATTATATACAACTAATATGTGGTTTATACAGATAATTTATCATATAGGTATAGATAAAAATAATAATCATGAAAACTAGGAAAAATTAAATTATTATGTTTAAAAAAATTATGGATTTTTATCTTCGATACCAAAATATTAATTTAAAAATCTCATTCGTTTTAATCTCATTACAATTATTACATCTTTATTGGCTGACCACGTACGTTGTATTATATCGTCTTACAGGAATAGATTATTTTGGAGAATTATCTGATTTTATTTTATTATTTATTGTAATTGACTATATAGAGATTCCAGCTTTAGTTTCAGGTGTAATATATTACTTGTTTACTATAATTTATGATAAAAAAGAAAAAGAAAAAAGGACTAAAAATACAGTATTATTAATTCTCTTGGCAAGCCAATCCATTCATATCTTTTGGATTACTGATGACATTGTTTATACAACTTTTGTAGGATCCGAATTGATCTATATGCCAGAGTATCTTGCTTGGATTGCTATTCTAATAGACTATTTAGAATTGCCTGTAATTTATGATCTTTTAAAAAGAATCATAAAAAAAGGAACCTAATAAAATGAATTATACTGTGTGGATAAATTGTGAAGAGAAATAATCATATAACTCCAATCAATATAATGTTACCTAAGTGAGAACCTTAAGGTTACATTATTATTGAACTATAGCAGGTTCGAAATATTCTTTTATCCACCGGTTAGTATATCTATTTTCATTTTGCAAAACTACTATTCTAGAAATTTCACTTTCATCCATTATATTATAATGTTGCAAATATTTTTGAAGACTATTACTAAATTCTTTAACCTCTCTAACTTCAAGCATATTATTATGCTCTAGTCTATTGGTTGACATTCCTATGTGCATATATGATTTAACTTCAATAAAATGTGGATTTGCTTTCTTGATTAGATTTACAAATGCAGGTATATTACCTAAATCAGAGTTATAATTACGGATAAGGGTTAATCTTAAAACAGTTCTTGTATTAATTTCAGCAAGAATATTTAAGGTATTAAGCCATCTATCCCAAGCATCTTTATATTTCGGTCTATTTATTTGATAAAACATTTTTCTATTTGATGCATTTGTAGACAAATATAATTGGGTTGGTAAAGCATCCTCCTTTATTAGACGTTTAATCATTTCGGGCTCTTGTCCATTTGTTACCAAAAAAATGGACTTTGTATTGTTCAATGATTTAAGATATTTAATTAGATTTGGGAGTTTAGGATACATTGTTGGTTCTCCAGATAAAGAAATTGCATAATGAGCTGGAAATAATGACTCGTCAAGGTTTTTCTTATTAGATTTAGAATTCCCATAAAATCCCATAATTAATTTTTCTCTTTCTTTCAAGAGTTGATGTATAATTGCATCAGGTTCGTCCACTAAGTGCTCCGGCATTTGTAATGTATCATAGAATTCTGTTGGACGCCAACAATAGATACACCTATTTTCACAATTCATGGCAGTTGGTGTCATTTCCATACATCTGTGAGTAGAGATGCCATAGAATTTGTGTTTATAGCAGTTACCTTCATCATAAAACGATTTTTTGGTCCAATGACACAATTCTACAGCAGAATGATTAAATACACCATACTTTGCCTTACGAAGTTTTGCTTGTAGACTTGGAGTAATATTTATCAAATTATTTTGTGTATCATGATAAACATATTCATCCGAACAACTCATTAACTGAAATATATATCCAAGTTATTTATATTTTGATTAATATCAATGAACAAATGTGATTACTAAATGACAAAAAAATACAATTACTCTTACATATAGGCATATTAACACTAATATCATTAGATTGAATAAAACTCTTGCTATTGATTTAGACTCGGTTTTAGCAGATGTTGTAGTGACATGGGTTAATGAATATAATAGACTAAAAGATTCTAATATAATAAAAGAAGATATCGTTGCGTGGGATATTCATACTCTTTTACCAATCACAGAAACGGAAAGTAATTCATTATTTTCCGATGTTTGGATATATAGATGGAAGGATATTCCCCCTACTCAAAATAAGATTGGAAAAATAATAGAGAGATTAAAAATCCAAAATTATAGAATATCTATTCTAACAAGAAGAGACAAGAAAACTATTCCTTATGTCTATAATTGGTTAGAAGTTCATGAAATAGACTGTGATGATCTAATATGCGTTTTTGATTCTAATCCAAAAAGTATTTATCCATTTGATATTTTAATTGATGATGCTCCACAAAATATAATTGATATAAAATATCCAAAAAAAGGAATTTTGTTTGATCAGCCTTGGAATAGAAGCTTTTATTGGCCAATTAGAATAAACCGCTTATCAGATTTGTTTCATTGTCTATCATGAATTTTAGAAGAACAATCTAAAAAATTAACTGTTATCCAATTCAATTAATGCTCTATTAATTACTGATGAGAGCCCATTATATTGTGTTAACATTTCTATTGCATTATCAAAAGCATCTTTACCACGATACCCTTCATCATATTTCATTATTACAGTTCCCTTATTTGTTTCGAGGATAATAATTAAAATTGAATAATCTCCAAGTATTTTGTGATGATTTGTAGTATATATTGATAATTCTAATTTTGTTATAAAATATATATCTTCATAAATAATATTAGATAAAATAATTTTAGAATTCTTAGGAGGTTTTTGTAATAATTTGGTAGTTTCAAGGTTCCAATCAATACGTATCTTATTCATAGTCAAGGAACCTGATCCATTCTGGAAACCATAAATTATTTTCTGAAATGCCTATTCCTTTCGATAATAAATAAGGCGAATTATAAAATGTTTTTTCACATACAAGTTCCTTAGCTATATAACTATTAAGTTTCTCTAATGAGGTAACCTTTCCCATATATTTATTAGCAATAAAGTCCCTATTAGAAGTATATAACCCAACTTGTCGTCCATCAATAGTAGGAACATAGCTAACTATCACATCTATTTTTTTAACTCCGTTTTTATTTAAATAATAGATTGTTTCTTTTGCAGTACTTCCTGTTTGAATAGTTCCTTGAATGGAAGCCACTTTTTTATCTTTAGTTATATTTTCTAAAATAAATTTGAGGGATTTTCCTGTAGTAAGCAATTTATTTTTACTTACCTCTTCGGAAAAATCAATCATATGATCGGAGTCATCATATCTATCTTTGATTACTCCTTCAGAGATTTCAAAATTTAAAATTGATTTTTGTAATACTATTCCTATTCCAAGAGCCATAGGCCTAGTATAGTCTGGTTCAGCATAGACAGTATCAAGATCAATATATTTTGATAAATAATTAGCTTGAACTTTTCCAATATTCCTTCTTATTGTATATATACTCTTATTGTTAAAGGTAGACGTCACGTGAGATTCTCTAATAAATTCAAACGGGTCCATTAACATTTTATTACTATCGATAATAGTTAATTTTTGTATGAAATCTTGATCTGTAATTTTAAGCAACTGTCCCATTTTTACATCAGTATAGGTAAAGTTAGAAAAAGAATTTTGTAAAGAATTTTCTGATGAAAAAATTACTAAATTATCGTTCGGTGCTAATGCCATTATCAATGGTTTGAATCCGGTACTATTTCGAAATACAAAAATGGAATCTTTTACTTTTAGCATGATATTCCCTCGCAGGTGTCTATCCAAAAATTCTGCTGCTCGACTACTATCTTTTTTCTCCTCTATTAACCTGATAAATATTGAATATATTTGAAACAATGGATCTCCATCTTTTGCAGACCCGATATAGGGATGAAGATGTAATTTTTCAGTATCAACCAAAAAACCATCTAATGCTATTTTTATAGAATTCATACTAGGGAATAATGGAGCACGTTTAGAAAGGTAACCAATAGCATTAAATCCAATTAACCTCTTTTTTTTTATTAATTTTGATAAAACTTCATTTGAAGGAATAGAACCTTCATTTTCTAAAACTCTTTCGCCCACCATCATCTTCCAATATGCCTTGCCTCTATGTTGAACCATTCTCATCGCGCTTACAAGGTAGTAAAGGACTTCATCTGAAGATTCTCTTTTTGTATCAAAATTATAAATTGCCACTATTCCGGCCAAGATCCTTTAACTTCCTTAAAGAGGTTGTATTCAATATATAAAAATTTTAGAAGATGAAATATAATAATTAAATATTATTATGAGCTAAAAGTAATTCTTAATTGAAGTATAAAAATAAAAAATACTAATAATGCTACCATGATTGAGTATTATTATGATGATAGGAGTTATCGGAAAAGCTAATGTTGGAAAATCTACATTTTTTAATTCTGCTACTGATCAATCTGTTCCATCCGCAAACTATCCTTTTACAACTATTCATCCGAATATAGGCATAAGCTTTGTAAGGGAAAAATGCGTTTGTAGGGAATTTGGAGTAACAGATAATCCACTTCATTCCATATGTATAGATGGAAATAGATTTGTACCTATAAAACTAATAGACATTGCAGGACTTGTTCCGGGAGCTCATTTAGGAAAAGGTTTAGGAAATAAATTTTTAGATGATGCAAGACAAGCAGATGCATTAATCCATGTAGTAGACGCGTCTGGTTCAACAGACCCAGAGGGAAAGGTAGTTGAAAAGTCTAAGGGGGATCCCCTCTTTGATATTAGTTTTGTTGAAGAGGAATTTGATCAATGGGTTCTTTCGATTGTTAACAGAGATTGGAGTAAAACTTCCAGAGACATGACAAATCAAAAACTAAAAATTGAGCAAATACTAAAAAAAAGACTCTCTGGATTATCTGTTACTATTGATACAATATCCAATGCATTGTCTACTATGGGATTGAATAATAAAAATCCTGACAAATGGACACAAGAAGATTTATTAGAATTTGTAAGACTAATTAGAAAAAATTCAAAGCCTTTCCTAATATTAGCTAATAAAGCAGATATTTCTTCTTCCCAGGAAAATATAAGAAAAATAAAACAACAAAATAACATAGTTATTCCTTGTGCTTCTGAAGCAGAATTGGTTCTTAGAAAAGGGGCAAAAAAAGGTTTATGGTATTACCTTCCAGGAGACCCAAATTTTGAATTAAAAGATAAAGATCTCTTAAATGAACAACAAAAAAAAGCATTATTAATTATAAGGTCTGTATTAGACAAATATGGGTCTACTGGAGTTCAGGAAGCTATTAACACAGTTTGTTTCAAACTATTAAAGCTTATCATAGTATATCCTGTGGAAGATGAAATAAAATTATCTGATAAGAATGGAAATATCCTTCCGAATGCATTTTTATTACCAAAAGGATCAACTGCTAAAGATTTGGCCAAAAATATTCATGAAGATTTAGTAAAAGGATTTATGTTCGCTATTGATGTGAGAAATAAACAACGAATTGGATCAGATTACGAATTGAAACATAATGATGTAATAAAAATAGTGACTACTACTAGTAGAGGATAATTATGAAAAATAATATAAAAAAGGATTACCTTTTTTGTCTTGGAATAGAGAGCACCGCTCACACTTTCGGATGTTCAGTAATTCAATTTGATTTAGTTAAGAAAAAAGGTAAAATAATATCGGATTTACGTAGTATATACCAAGCTCCTGATGGAGCAGGTATACACCCTAGAGAAGCTTCTAGACATCATTTGGACAAGTCTCCTCATATTTTGAAGGAAGTATTAATTCAAGCAAATCTCAAACCTAAAGAAATAGATTTAGTTTCTTATTCTGCTGGGCCAGGTTTGGGACCGTGTCTTAGAGTTGGCGCCGTAATTGCCAGAGCTCTTTCATCATTTTTCAATATACCATTAATACCAGTTAATCATGCATTAGGTCATATTGAATTAGGTATGATGCTTACAGAATGTCAAGACCCTCTGGTTTTATTGGTATCTGGAGGTCATACGATGGTATTAGCATTTTCAAATAAAAAATGGAGGGTATTTGGCGAAACACAAGATATCACAATTGGACAATTATTGGACCAATTTGGGAGATATATTGGTTTTGCCTCGCCATGTGGAAATAAAATTGAACAATATGCAAGCCAATCTTCAAAAAAATATTATAATTTACCCTATATCGTAAAAGGCAATGATGTTTCATTTTCAGGTATTTTGACTGCTACAAAAAAATTGATAGATAGCGGATATGATAGATTTAACGTCTCTTTTTCCCTTCAAGAAACTGCATTTGCAATGTTAACCGAAGTTGTAGAAAGAGCATTATCTTTTACAGAGAAAAAAGAAGTCTTGATAGTAGGAGGAGTTTCTGCAAATAATCGACTTTCTATGATGTTAAAAATAGCTACAAAAAGACAAAATGCAATATTGTATACTTGCCCTATATATTATTCAGGTGATAATGGCGCTCAAATAGCATGGACAGCAATTTGTGATAATATTTCGTCAGGTAAAACAATCAAAGTTCGAGATGCACTCATAAAACAGTCTTGGAGATTAGATAAAGTAGAAGTAAATTGGAGATAGATCAAAAAGTTTTAATAAAGCAGTTACAAAATTTTTTCTTATACAGAAGATTTATTTTTTTCTATCTCTTTTGCCCATTTAGAATTATTCAGAACACCAAATTTATAGATATTATTTTGTACTGTAATAACGACTATTTTTTTCAATAGAAATCCTTCTGCTTTTGATGCTTTAATTTCTAACAAAGGAATATCAAGTAACAACTCCTCTGTTCTTT
>JBIOXM010000318.1:0-6658 GCA_044869655.1 Nitrososphaeraceae archaeon
CCACCAGAGCCACTATAAGTTAATATAAAAAGACTACTCTTCCAGTGTTTACTTTGCATCAATGAAATAATTAAAGAAACAACTGACTCTTGGCCTTTTAAAATATCTTTAGGGCTACTTTCTTGACTATCAGGTAAAATAATATACGAAACGGAAGGGAAATTATGCTTCAGATCATGGAAATAGTTACTCAAATCTTGTATTTTTGCATTAAGTGTGGCATTATCCACAAATCTAGGAATTCCCAGTATAGGATTTAAAGTAAGATAACGCTTTGATGATTCATTCTCATTGCTATAATTTAGGTTAGAATCATAATTTTCCACATAAATTTTCCAGGGAATTTCTTTTTTTTCTAATAAATCTAACACCGTGGAATTAATAGATAGACCCGTAGCAGGAACATATTTTTTAAAATTCCCTTCTTCTGACGTAAATAAATGCAAATTATTTGTTAAATCCGTCTCTCTAGTGGCACTAAAAAAATTATCTGCTAAAACAAAGTTTGAAGCAAGATACCAATATGGGCCAATTTCACTATTGTTATAAAATCCCATTACAATAGTATTATTGTCTTTCTTTGTGTTATCCATTGGTTTGATCTTGTTATCATTTTGAGCAAAAATAAAGCCATCCATAAACCCATAATTGTAAGATTTCTCATAAACTACTGGTCCATATTTTAAATTAGGTGTCTTAGTATTTGTTAAATGAAAAGGTTCTATTAAACCTTCTGTAATATTAGGTACTAATTTTAAATCAAAATAATTATTCCCGTTAAAATTCAAAGGAAAATTTTTAGAGTAATTAATGTTAGTCGTACTTAATCGATTGTCTACAATCGATCCTTGTGGGATATCTCGAGTTGAAAAGAAGGAAGAAATTTCATTTTCATTCAATGATCGGTTCCAAAGTAACACGTTATCTATATTACCAACATAAAAATTATTTTTTTTTAAAAAATTTGCACCTAATCTAATAAATGGAAGATTATTGTCATCTGGAATATTCCCTTGAGTATTTTTCTCGGCTTGTAAATTTTTATCTACAAACAATTTTAATACAGACTGGTTGTAGGTTAATAAAACATGATGCCAATTATTATCTGTATATTTATTTTGTGATACTACAAAAAAATCTTGTCCCGTCTTTGATTCGAATCCAGCAGCTAAATGTTCTTTTTCATCAAGCCATATACCAAAGTTTAAATTATTTCCAGGACTCTCTTTTCCAATTCCTCCTTTGTTGATAATAAAACTTTCTTTTCCCGCATTAGAAATATTACTCTTAAAACTCAATGATATTGTAAAATTCTGAAATGATGGTGAGAATTGAAATGGATTTATGGGAATCTTTATATTTTTCGGAAATCCATTACTTTCTTCATAGGTTCCAAAATAATTATCAAAACTTCTTCGTCCTTGAGAAATAACGACCACATGATCAATAGGTGTTTTATTCCCTTGAGATAAATCGATATTATCATAGGAATAGGTTAGGGTAATAACAAAAACGGTACTACTAAACGAGAAAGAAAAAAAAACCAAAAGTAAAAAATAGAGGGATTTCAATAGCATTTTACTCCAAGGTTATGATCATAAACTAGTAATTGTCTTTTAATAAATCCAGATAAAAATCATGTCATTAATTAAATTTATAAACTATTATTGCCGGACTTGAAATTATTTTCTTATTTTCAGAATTACTATAATTTTGGTAATTAAAGTAGACCGGGACTCCATCATACTTTTTAACGTAATCTTCTAGTTCTATTGCTTTATTTTGTAAGAATTTTCCATTATCAATTTGAATTTTTTCATAAACAATATAATTTATTTTATTAGCCAAGATAGAAATATCTATATTTTCAAATTTTTGATATGAAGGATTATTGTTGGATTGCAATGCTATTGAATCTCTATGAGAATAAAATTTTATTATATTCGACATATGAGTATACAGAGTAAGGATTGTAGCATTCTCTGGCGTATTTTCTTTAATCCACATCGCCGCATCTTTCATATGAAAGAGGGATTCGGAACCGAGAACAGGATTATAAGAACTAGACAAGAAATATTCGTTAATGTTTTGATTATTTGAAAGTAATGCCAGTATAATTATACCAATTAACAATATCTCCTTCCTAGGAATCCTCTTAATCCAATCTCTTACAAGGAAAGAAATAGCAAAGATAAGAAGAAAGGGAGTAATGGAAAAAAGAAAATGATATCCTTTAACGGACAATATTTGATAAAAAAGTAAGGGAATAGCAATCCAGAGAAAAGGAAGCACAATATTTGAAAAATTCCAACTTTTTCTGCTAAATATGATATATATGTAGGCAACGACTAGTAACGAAGCTAACACATAGCCTAAAACATCAGTAAATAGGATAAAAAAATAATAAACACTATCATGATTTGCTGGTCTAGAACTTTGCCAAGCAATATATTGTAATAATGATTCACGCGCTTCTTCTATAGTAATAAAAGAAATCCAATAAGGAGACGTTATAAATATAAAAGACAAAGTAAAAATTAGAAGATGTTTAAAATTTAATTTTTTATTTATGATAATTAAACTTATAGTAGAAATAGCAAAAGAGATTATTCCAACTTCCTTTGAAAGAAAGCTAAGACCTGAAGTGATCCCTATTCCATACAGAAGCAAAATGGTATTTTGCCTATAATACAATAAAATTAGTAAAAGATTAAGAACAAAGAAAAATGCCATTGAAACATCGACAAGTGCCTGTTTGGAAATTGCTACATGGTATGGAAGTAAACTTAGAATAATAGAAGAAATAATCGCCGTTTTTTGGTTGTATAGAATTTTAGCGATAAAATAAGATATTACAACAATACCACAACCAAAAAACACAGGAATGATTCTAGCAGTAAATTCGTTTATACCAAAAAAATAAAAAGAAATAGAAATCAAAAATTGCAATAATAAGGGATGAGCTCTAAAGATTGAAAATTGTTCTTGATATTCACTATAATTCGCAAGTGATGCTGCCTGACCAGCATAAATTGCTTCGTCATTATTAAAACCTAACTTACCTAAGTCATAAGCTCTTATGGTAAATGCAATAATAAAAATTAAGATAATTATAAATATTTCTTGTTTTGAAATATTATAATTATCATTCTTAGTTAAAAAATATTTAAAATTCAATAGATATGTTCATTAGAGGAGCAAAAATAATTTATATTTTTTTATAATCATATAAATACAGCATATAAAAAATTTTAAGGAACAGGCAGTGGTCTTGGAAATGGTGGCTGTTCACCTGTTAATGTAACGCTGAACCATTTTGTTAAAGGTCCAGGGTTGATACATGTTAATTTTGATGTTAGCTCATTTGGTCCAACTTCTATCTCATGATATTCTTTTGTATAATTAAATGTCCATGTCGAGTAATCACTCGAGCCTCCAGGTCCGGTAGGTGTTACTATTTGCGATGGCTTTTGGTTATTCCAATCGACTTCTACTACACAATCTCTGGAGGCAGTATCACTAGATGTTCCATTGATACTAAGTTCGCCAGCAGGAACTGTGTCAGCATTTTTATGAGATGTAATTTTTACATACATTTTAGGAGTAAATTTAGCATCAGAATTAGATCTTGTTTCATCTGATTTTTGAGCATTCATTGCAGGCCCTTTCAATGGTGAATCTTCTTGTTGAGGATATGCCTTCTCTATAGTAAATCCTACTATAGAAATTGTTGCTAATATTAAAATGGTAAAGAGGTATTTTTCATAATTGTTCAATAGAAAATGAAGGGAATATGAATTCATTAAACTTGAAATTAAGAATCTTTATTTAAAAAGTATTGTAAAAATGGATAGAGTAGCTACTAAAGATATATTCGCTCTTTTAAAATTTTAATTTTACAGAAATATATTTCCATTATATTAAAAGCAAAAAACCAATTCCAACCAAAGACACACCGATCAAAATTACTATAAATCCCTTACTTGTCCACGATGGATTGTTATACATACAGGAAGGTTTAGGTCCTACTAAGGATTTGCTTTGAGAGTAAAATATAATTCCTAGAATAAGGGTAATTAATCCTAAAATGACAAATGATAATATCATAATTTCTTTCTAGAGAACAAATTAACAGTAGAATAATCATTCTTTTACATTTATAAGGCTAATTTTATTAATTTATTCGAATTTGATATTTTTTAATAATATGTTTACACGTTTTAGAATATATTTTTTAATAATATTAGCTTTAAAGACGTGCTATCAATAATTTGGGACAAAAGATGTATGAAGAGGGGTGTATGAAAAGGAGACGGTTTAATTTATACAGTATGTTAGGATTAAACTTTATGACAAATACTATATTAACACTTGGTGTGTTTGTCCCATTTTAGACCTCTTAGTTTCAATTTTAATTTATATTGCTGTCTGGGAACAATCTTTCATGTTCCTCCAGCATACATCTGTTATATACAAATTCGATTCCATTCTTGTTTGCAATTTCTTTTGCATGTTTATTAAAAATTCCTTTTTGTAACCAGATTACTTTTATGTTTTTTTTCTTTAATAAATCCTCTACTACGGGGACAATATCCTCTGATTTTCGAAATATGTCTACTATATCAACGTCTTCTTTGATTTCTGAAACACGTTTGTAGGATTTTCTTTCCAAAATTTCTTCTGTTGTTGGATTTACTGGTATTATATTATAACCATTCTTAATTAGATATTCAGGTACGAAATGAGACGGTTTTTCTTGATTTTTCGACATACCTACGACTGCAATATTTTTTAAATTATAGAATTTTTTTATTTCGTCGTCTGTGTGACGATCTGTATCCATTACTTCAAAATATATCTTAAACTATTTATTGATTATTAAAGTAAGGGTATAGTGTTACCCGTAAGTAAAAAAAATTGGAAACATATAAAATAGTTTGAATGTTCGACTTGTTTATTTTATTTTATTTTATTTCAATTCATCTTCAGATAATGGAAGAGAAAATCCACCCTCTTCTAAAGGAATATCAGCCATTGAAATTGCATCTAACAGATTAGAATCTAACTCTATAGATTTAACCTTATTTCTTAATAAATTAATTAAATCATATGTAGTAAGTATTCCAATTATATCATTATTGTCATGAATTGCCAAATGTTTTATTTTTTTTTCTACCATTAGTTTTGTTGCATCATTTATAGTGGAATTCTTACTAATCGTTATTAAAGGAGATGACATTACTTTTGCTGCCTGTAATGTAGTTCCAAGGAGGTTTTTAGCACATACTTCTTTTATTAGGTCCTTCTCTGTAACTATGCCTATAATTTTGTCCTTCTGATCTATTATGACTACAGAACTAATTCTCCGTTTTACCATGATTTTGGATATTTCGAAGGCAGAAATTTCAGAATTTACCTTTATCACATTCTTACTCATGATTTCGTGAATATAGGTTGAGTCAGACTTATCCGCACTATGCATCAATATAAAGTCCAAACGGTTATTAATTAAATTTTATATAATTTTAAATTCACAGTAATGACATAAATAAATATTAAACCCCTATGATTTAATCATGAGCTTTAATATAATGCAATTTTATAATATAATATGGGAAGATGGGACAATGATTCTGGTCGAAAGTCACCTTTACGATTAAATAAAAAAAAAATAAAATACATTATGTATAGTGGGTTTGTAATTGTTGTTATTGTTGTTTTATCAGTTTTTATACCTCGAGCAGGATTGACTGTAGAGATTTTTGAAAGAAGCGATGCAATGCATTCAATCAAAACAATAAGTATTAAGGTGAACAATAATAATCTCCAAGAAATTAAAGATGTTAGGGTGCAATTTGGTGAAAATGGTAAACTACATACATTTGGAAATATTGGCCCTTTCAGTGCAATAGCTATAACGCCAGATCCTGACGAATTAAATTTTGATAGAGTTATTGTATCTGCAAATGCTGGTAATATAAAGACGATAAAATTTAGATAATAGGAAATTGTAGATCAAGTAGAAATTAATGAACGTAATAATAGAATTACATTACTTTTTTTTTCTCTTAGTCTTCGTAGGGAGTAAGGAAGCCAATTTTCACCATACGGTACATACTCATAAATATTAAATCCTTGTGATAATAAATTGACTTTTAGTTTTTCCCTAATTCCCTTTAAAAATTGAAATTGTAAATGTTCCTTTTTAAAGTTATGTAAATAATATAGATCTAAAGATTTGCGAATTAAATCATCGTCATGAGTTGCAATTGCAAAAATTTGGTTTTCTCTAAGATTACCTCCTTGCAAAAATAAAAGTTTCATCATTTTTATATAATTGTTATCGATTTCATCTTTTGTTTTGAAGGCATATTTTTCTTTTTCATGATAGGCGCCCTTGACTAAACGTATATTGGGCTTATATGCCAATAATTTTACCAAATCAGTATAACTTCTTTTTAAATATGATTGGAACACAATACCTATTTCACTATTTTCTTCCATTGCATTTTGATAAATTGTCAAAGTCGGATCAATGTTCTCGAAAGATTCCATATCTATCCAAATAAAAATATTATTTTTTTTTGCAATAAAATTTATCTCTAATAAGTTTTCGAGACAGAAATTCTTATCCAAAGATAGCCCGAGTTGTGTCGGT
>JBIOXM010000319.1:0-4873 GCA_044869655.1 Nitrososphaeraceae archaeon
TGTTCGGGATGGAGTTATGATGGATGGAAAGGACCGTTTTACTATCCTAATGATTTAGATAATAGATATTGGCTTTCATATTATTCAAAAATTTTTGATTTTGTTGAAATAGATTCTACTTTTTATAAAATACCTTCTCAATTCATGGTTAACAACTGGAATGAAAGAACACCAGAAAATTTCAGATTTGCTGTTAAATTTCCAAAAGTTATAACTCATGAAAAACGTCTAAAAAATGTAGAAAAGGATATAGAACAGTTTTATGATGCAATGGAACCACTATATGATAAGATAGTTGTCTTTCTGATTCAATTACCTCCATCTTTGCAAATTTCTGAAGGATTAGTTCTGATTAAGAATCTACGTTACCAGTTAGATCTATCTTTTAGATATGCTATAGAGGTTAGACATCATAGTTGGTTCAATGAGCTTTTTTACCATGTTCTTAAAGAAAGAAACTATTGTCTTGTCTGGAGTCAGCAAGATATTCTTATTACTCCACCAATTTTAACTACTGATTTTGTTTATTTGAGACTAATAGGAGATAGAAGCATCAATGAAGGAGACTTTGGTAAAATAAATAAAGACAGAACAAACGAAATGGAACTCTGGTCCAAAATCTTAATTGATGTTGATAGAAATGTTAATGATGTGAAGATGGCAATAATCGCTGCAAACAATCACTATTCTGGTTTTGGTCCAATGACTGCAAAGTTATTCTCAGAAATGATGAATTTGAAAAATCACATAAGACCATTTCCTATTTTAGATTACAAATCACCTTTTAATGAAACTTTTAGAAAAGAAGAAGATAAACAAAAACAAAATTATAGAACATATAAACAACAACGACAACAATACTCAAAGTCAAGACAAACAGATATTTCAGAATTCTTCAAATAACCTGCGTTTAGTCATTTGTCAAAAGTAATTCTGCGTGTGTGATTCTTTATTACTCTTATTATACAACACTAAAAGCTTTGTAATGGGATTCGATCACATAATTAGATTAAGAAATAATTTTTTTTGTGTTATTAATGTTCTATAGGTTACAATATCTTTTCCATATTTTGTTTAAATATTATAATATTTTATATTAAAATATAATATAAGAAATATAAGAAATAACTATATAAAATATTTAGAGTCTCTCTTCTAATATTCATATCGAAAATTCGAACTGATTGTTTCGACTTTACTAATATATACACTAATATGTTTCCATTATCTGCCAAATAAAAATTTAGCAGTTTTCAGCGAATTATTATTCGGAATATTTTGATATAATGAATATAATAGAATTTCTTTTACCCTTTTAGACAATATACATAAATTTTCGTTATCTTCCCTCCTTTTTTTTCTCAAAAATAACATAGTAAGATTAGGAATTTTGAGTCTTTAAGTGAACGAATTTTCTATTCTAAATTTTTTATTCTTTCTTCCATTCATAACTTTGAGTATCATTATCTTTAGCAACAATCCAAAAATCAAAATTTCCATCAAGACGATCTCCTGCTTTATTAAGTTTTATTTTCCCTGATATTCCATCATCAAATGATTCTGCAGTTTCTGGAACAATCTCTTTAAATGACTTAGTTAAATTTCCATTATTATTGTTATTAGTATTATTTTTATCAAGGCTTAGTGCGGCTACCCAATAAGAATCATAAGCTAGTGCAGGATATGTTATTGAACCTACTTCATGTAATTGTTTTTCTAGTACTTCTTTGAGATCATGTAATTTCTTTGACTCACTATCGATTGAATATAAAGGATTAGAAAGATGTGTTTTCATTGCAAACAATGCTGCATCAATATTCTTTGTTATCTGATGATTTTGTGCTATTTTATCACTGCCATACCATCTTACTTTTCCTAAGTTTTCATAAAGGGTTGATTGGATTAAAATAGGTGTTATCTCGTCAAAAGATATTACATATACACCTACAGAATTAACACCATATTTTTTTATTGCATCAGCGACTAGTGCATTTAATTTTTCTAATTCTTGATTCCACATTAGGAAATTTATCCTATGTAAACTAGTGGCAAATTTGCCTGTATAAGGTTTATAATTAATACCTTCTTCTACTTCTCCTCCTAGTTTTTCAAAATAATATTTAGTAGATTTATAGAGATCATTACTGTATAAACCGCCTCTCCAGATAGGAACAATAACTTTTATACCGTCTTTGATCATTCTTTCTGCAACTATTTTTCCTTGGTATGTATCATCAGGAACTAATCGAAAAAGATTGTCTCCTTCAATAGAAAGGGATGAGGAAGTACTAGAATAGCTGATAAGGATAATATTATTAGCATCTGCGTATTCTTTAGCAGCTAAAACTGTACTACCGATAGAAGGTCCTACAATAATATTTGCACCATGTTCATGTAATTTTTTTATTGCTACTAGAGTTTCTTCTGGAGTTGTCTTTGAATTAGCCATTAGTAGAGTGAAATGTGGTGGTGATGATGATGAAGAAGAAGAATTCATTTTTTCAAAATGTTTGTTTACATCATATTCAGCTTTTTCTAATGCTACCTTGACAGATTTACCAAGAGAAGAAAAGGAACCAGTGAATGGTAAAATGGCACCAACAACAAATTCCTTGTTAATATTGTCATCATCACTATACTTTGATGATGATGATGAGAGTTGAGGATAAAAAGAACTCTTTTTTATGAAAAAGTCTTTATCTTCATCACCGCTGAAAACATTTGTATAATAAAAACCAGCAAATATTAGAAAAGATATTATGATAATTGAACTAAATAGAACCCTTTTGAAAGTTTCATTTTCTCTTCTTCTTCTCCTTATGTTTATCATAATCTTGTAAATGAGATCCTTTGACTGCCACTTGATATAATACCTAAGATACCATATAAGCCCAGCTGCAATTAACAAATAATGTGCAGACAATAATAATGCAGACATCCATATCTGTTCGACAAATGCGGTTAGAACAATAATTGCAAACCAACTATCTCCTACTACAATTGCTAAAAATCCAACCAATTCACAGATCCAAGGAATAAAGTGATGTTTTTCATTCTTTATCCCAAGGAGGATCATCAATGCAAGAACAGTTAGAATGGAATTTAATGTAGGATATGCTATAGTGACAATAAAAAGCATAAGACCTCTGAAATTAGATAATTCTGACAGATCTAAAGTCAAATTTAATATGTATATCAAAAATAAACCTGTACCAGAGATTATTAAAAGCAGAATTTTTTTATTTGTAATGTAACCAAGTTTTTTATATATATTTATCAATCTATATATTAAAAATCCATATGCAGATAACAAGAATACATCTGCTAAAGAAGGGACGGGTGATACAATATCAAGTACTACTTCATAATATGCCCAGATTATATTTGCTATAAACCAGAAAATAAGACCAAGTGTTAGAAGAATATTAGTTTTATCTCCTTCCTTACTATCTTTATCCTTAACTAGAATCATTGCAGAAAGTCCTACAGCAATAAGAGAATTTGTTATCAATATCCAATTTGAATAGGTCATTTTAGTGTCTGAGTCTGCAAAAATAATAATAGAATTTCCTATGACTATTGTAATAATTACTCCTAAAAAAAAATATAGAGTAGTCCTCAATTATTCTCTTTTTTTATAAATATTGATAGCAGTTATAAATGCTTAAAACTACAAATAGCAAAAGAATTTAAATTGATATATTCCTAATTATTTTGATATATCTACATTTAATATTTTGATAGAAAAAAAAAGCATATCACATACTACTACTTCTTAATAAAATATTGGTTATATCATTTTGTGGTTTATTCTGCTTTTGCAATCTTATAAAAATATGTTCATTAATTCTTTTTTATTCCAATAAACCTTTTATTTAGATTCATTAGGTTCTTCACTTTATACTTTTATATTCTACCAATAAAATTAAATATTTTTTTTAGTTATCACAATATTTATAAAGTTTATTTTATTTCACAAAAATTGTTATGAAAATTTATAATAGTTCTGGGGTAACATTAACAGTTATTTCGTTTGTATTGTTAGGAATTTTTTTTTTATTATCTAATGTTTATGCTAAAGAATATGTGAATGAAGAATTTGGGATAAAGTTTGAATATCCAGATGAATGGAAATTAACTACAGCAAATGAGAATTTATCATCATTTCATGCTGAAGATGACGAGAAACTACTAGCAAATTTTCATGCAGATCCCGATCCTAGCATTTTTAATTTTGTTGCTGTCGCAGCATATACAAATATGACTAATCTACATGAATTTCTAGAGTCATTCAAAAAGGAACTTAATACAAACAAGAAAGCAAATATAGAAGTTTTAGATATAAAAAAATATACCAATGTTAGAGGACAACCAACAATTTTGATAAAGACAATATATACTCCTATACAAACAAAATCTCCTTCAGATTTTGCTTCATCATCATCAAATGAAGTAACCTATATCCTTTTTTATGAAGATAAAACTAGATATAAAATTACCTATTCGTTACCTACAGATATTGCATACAAATATCAAGATGATGTTTTGTCAATTGTATCTCAAATAAGAGATAATAAAATGTAATGGTCTATAACATATAGTATTAGAATACATAAAATAAATTGATTAATCTATCACATTTTAATAGTCTGGTTAGTTCGTTCGTTAACATATTAAATTAGACAGATGGGAGACGACTATATACGATTTTAGTGTTCAATATCAGTTTGATTGGTAGAAGTAATATAATAGAGTAATAGATTCATCGGTCTTGTTAACTTTAGGATATTTGACCTCCTCCTTCCACAAGAAATAACGAAATCTTCTTTTTGTTGTAACGATAGTATTATATGCATATACGAATATCTTGATC
>JBIOXM010000320.1:0-2051 GCA_044869655.1 Nitrososphaeraceae archaeon
AACTTATACCTCAAGCATATAAACGAGTAGAATTACATATTGGATTATCCTCCTCTTTTGGATTTATTATAGCATTAGCTTTATTTCATTATATGTGATAAATATACATTTAATATTGTTAATTAGAATAAATCATGTATAGATAGTGATTTGAAAAAGTATACGGAAATTTATAAATTAAAAAATCTAGAAATGTTATTTTACAGAATCAATTCTATATAACATATATAAATTAATTATTATTATTTGATTAATTAGAAAATATTATATTTTTATAATATTATTCAATAAGAAATAGAAGTAAAATTTAAAATCCGATCTAGCTTAATTTTATTTGATATTTACTCAACAATTTCCCAATATGAGATATATAATTTTTCATCTGATAACTTATTGTTTACATTTAGTTCTTGAACAAATAACAGTAAATTCTAAATATTTCTTAAAATAATATTGATTATCATATTAATAAGTAATATTTTCTTCTTTGTCCTTTGGTATTCTTTTTTCGAGATTTTCCATTAACCTTTTAATTTCTTTTAACTCTTCTAATATTTCATTCTGAGTCACAGAATGTGAAAATTCCTGTTGGATGTGTTTGTATGCTTCTTCAGATTTCTTTACAATAATAGCAACAAATATGTTGATAACAATAAATGTTCCTATTATAATAAAACTTACAAAGAAAATTCCGTTTAGTGGATTAACATCTGTTACTGGTGCCATAATCTCAACCCATCCTTCTAAAGTTAGAATCTTGAATAATGTTATTAGGGACTTGGGCAATGTTCCCCAATGTTCTGAATCTATACTATTGAATAGATGATATCCTGCAATACCGTAAATAAAAAAGAGGAGAGACAGAAGTAAAAAAATATTAATCATACTGGGTAAGGATTTGATTATTGTCATAACCATTACCGACATCTCTTTCGATCTATTTGTTAGACGTGTAACTCGTAATAGCCTGATCAATCTAGCAACTGTAGTAAAACCGCCTGTAAGAGGTAGCAGTGAAAGAACAATTATAATGAAATCTAAAATATTCCAGCCACTCTTAAAATAATTGTATGAATGTGGATAAATTGCAATCATTTTTAATATTGCTTCAATAATAAAAACAGATAAGACAAATACATTAATGTACTCAAATAAGGAAATATAATTTTTAAATTCTGGAAAAGTTTCAAATGCCAATACTATGGCTTGTAGTAATATAACAACCGTTATGATATAATTGAATATTTGATGATTAACTAAGTTATTTATAATACGAATCTTATGTTTCATTTTTGATAGTTTCAATCCCATTTTGTTTTATAATTATCAAATAGCATAGTTTTGCTATTGAATGTCAAATAAATGTAGTAATAAAGTTAATTATAAAATACCATTTATAAACTTTAGAAATTAATTATATAATAAACATATTACATAATAGAATTCTCCATCATCCCTATAGCATAAGAGAAAGACGGCTCAGAATTGCATGATATAACTGATTTATCTATAGACTAATTAGATAAAAAAAGTTAATTATGTTGTAGGGCTAAAAATAGCCGTTATGATAAAACTATTTATGAAAAACTTATGGCGCTTGACACAAGTTAATTTGAATAATCTGTTCTTGATCCTTCTGGATAAAAGGAATAATATAATTCATCAAATCTTATTTTTACTAATTCCATAGCATTTCGAAAATTATATACTTCATCAATTAGAAACTGTTTATTAGCAGAAATAGAATTAAGGGTAATTTCTTTATATAAAAATATTCTCGGAAATGGAGTTTCTATATTTACATGTAAGGGAAAAATTAACTTTCTTAAATCCATAAAGATTTGTTCACGATCTCTTTTTTTCATAGATTGTATTGATTTTGCATCTTCTTCAGTAAGTGAAATATTTGTACTAATTACAAATATATCTTTTAATAAGTTAGTAAAAGTGATACGAAAAGGATAACGATACCCTATTCCTGTAGATACAATTAATTCAAATTGTATTTTTGATTCAGAATTTTTATTTATCTCCTTGTTTTCTATTATAAA
>JBIOXM010000321.1:0-9144 GCA_044869655.1 Nitrososphaeraceae archaeon
TCATAGAAAAGAACGTCGTGACCTAGCTTATGAAATCCTTTGCCGGTTGCAGAGCCAACTACTCCGGACCCAATTATAGAAATTTTTACCATTACTGTTCCACAAACCTCTTTTTATAAAAAAAAACCCAAATTAATATATAAGTACTACTATCTCTTTTTCACTTATATAGTTAGAAGTGATTCTTTTAAATATTCTTCTATAAAAGATTAATATGAATTTTAAATATAAAATTTGTCTTATAAACAACTGTTACTACTTTTATTTGAGTTTTTTAATAATAAGTTTTACGATGTGTATATTAATTAGAAGGCACAATTATAAAATAATTTAGATGTACAGATTAATGGATTCAAGAGCATCAGAGGAAATTACGATTGCTTTAATTATATCTGTCTTATCTGTACTTCTCATTTTTTCTATACTATATATTATTTCACCACATATTTTTAGTAAAATATCTTTATTAGAACCAATTCAATCCCTTGTCTTAAAGATTTCTGAATTTATGGGATACATTGCTATTAATTACTATCAACTCGTCTGGATATACATACCTCTTGGCATTATAGGGCTTTGGAGATGGAGTGTCTGGATATTTAAAAAATTGGCATCGTTTTTGTACAAACCTAAAGTCTCTTATAATGATAGAAGCTATCACAAATATAGTATAATCACTCCAGTTTATAATGAAGATCCTAAAATTTTTGATCAGGCAATAAGATCGTGGATTAAAAATGAACCTAATGAAATCATCGGAGTAATAGACCAAAGTGATAGCCGTTGTATTGAAATATTCAATTCTTTTGCAAAAGATTATTCATTCATGAAACTTATCATAGCAACCAAACCTGGTAAAAGGCCTGCTCTAGCTGAAGGAATTAAAGTGGCAAAGTATAAAATTGTTGCTCTGGTAGATAGTGATACAGTATGGGATGAAAACATTAGGAAATCAATACTGTCTCCTTTTGACGATCCGCTAATAGGAGGCGTTACAACAAGACAACATCCTATTGAAAGAAATACAATATGGCAAAAAATAACAGACATTTTTTGGGACATGCGAAATTATTATGACTTACCTGCTCAGACTGCAATGGGTCAGGCTCTTTCATGTCTATCGGGTAGAACTTCGTTATACAGAAAAGACATTATAATTGAAGATTTGGATAACTTCCTGAATGAAATAGTCTTAGGAAAGAAAAAAGAATCTGGAGAAGATAAATGTTTAACAAGAATTGTTCAAAGCAAAGGTTGGAAAACATACTATCAGAGCAATGCTATAATATACTCATTTGCTGCCCCTGATTTTAAGACTTTTTGGAGTCAACGATTAAGGTGGTCGAGGAATAGTCATAATTCTGATTTAATAAGTTTATGGAATGGGTGGGCATGGAAGCATCCATTTTTAGCGTTTTATATAATAGATAGATTTATTTCCATCTTTACATTATTTTTTGGTCCAATATTCTTTAGTATATCAATATATTTGAATCAATATGCATTAGCTGTATCCATTTTACTTTTATGGATGATAGGAAGAGGAATTAAAATTCTACCACATCTTAAGAGACACCCTAAAGATATTATACTTCTTCCAGTTTATGTAGTAATCAATTTTATGATTGCTATAATAAAACTATACGCATTAGTAACAATCAGAGATCAAAAATGGATTAGATCCAAGAATAGAAAAGCAGTGACTTCAACATTTAAAAAAATAAAAAATTTAATACTAACTACTGAAATAATTGGGTCATTAGTTTTTATCGTAATTTTCATCATACGTTAATCATTTAAATCTATATATCGGTATAGCTTTTATATTCAAATATAACTTTACTATAGATGGGAAGAGTAAACAAAGGTATTAACTGTAGCGTAAAAGGATGTACCGAACAAGCAGAAAAATCGATGAGTGAGAGTAAAGGACGAATGGCTGATGACTTGGATCTTTCCTCCACTAGTAAAAGAATCTATTTATGTAGAAATCATTATAAAGAATGGAAAAAAGCTACAAAAGAGGATCGAGAAACAGAAAGAGCAAGATGGAAGTAAAAATTAGATTAAGGTAAGATATAAAATGCGTTTATTACAATTGCATGCAGAATTTATGGAATATGAACCTGTTGAAGAGGAACTTAATGAAGCAGAAAAAGATATAATAAAATCTAACACAAGATTAGAAAGCTTAATAGTTGTTTTTGTATCAGTAGAAAAAGAAGATAATATAATAATTATAGAAAAAGCAGTAGAAGAAATTAAAAATTATGCAGAAAATTTAAAAGTTAATAGATTATTAATTTATCCTTATTCTCATTTAAGTTCTCGCTTAGCCTCTCCAAAATATGCGTTTGATATTATCAAAGAATTGGAAACAAAATTAAGGAAGATAATAAATGACGTCAATAGAGCTCCATTTGGATGGACTAAGAAATTCAATATAAAAATAAAAGGTCATCCATTAGCAGAAAATTTTAAAGTAATATCGGATGTGCAATTTCCTATTAAAGATAAAGACGAGGTATGTCAGAAAGATGAGTTAAAACAACAGGTACTTGATATCGAGCCTATTTCTTCTGCTTTAAAGTCAGAAGAAAGACAACAAGCCGCATGGTTCATTCTCGATACAAATGGAATATTAATACCATTAGAAATATTTAAAATTGAAAAAAATAGTAATTTGAAAAAATTTGTAGAATATGAAACCTCGAAAAGAAGAGCTGCTGATGAAAAACCTCCTCATGTAGATCTTATGAAGAAAATGGCGATCGCGGATTATGAACCAGCTTCTGATGCAGGTAATATGAGATACTATCCAAAAGGGAGGTTAATGAAATCGTTGATAGAACAATTTGTGACCAAAAATGTTCTTGAATATGGCGGAATTGAAGTTGAAACTCCAATAATGTATGATACAAAACATCCATCCATGGAAAGTTATTTTAATCGTTTTCCTGCCAGACAATATAATATAGTATCAGATAATAAACAGTTATTTTTACGGTTTGCAGCATGTTTTGGTCAATTTTTAATGGCTAAGGATTTTCATATTACATATAAAAATCTTCCATTGAAACTTTATGAATTAACAAGATATAGTTTCCGTAGAGAAAAAAGTGGAGAACTAGTAGGATTAAGAAGATTAAGAGCATTCAGTATGCCTGACTGCCATGCATTTTGTAAAGATCTACAACAAGCAAAAGATGAATGTTTAAAACGTTTTGATCTCTCTCTAAATGTATTAAACGGATTTGATATAAAAATTGAAGATATAGAAATGGCAATAAGATTTACTGAAACATTTTATAATGAAAATAAAGAATTTGTTGCTCAGATTTCTCAAAAATTTGGAAAACCCATATTAGTTGAAATGTGGAAGGATAAATTTTTTTATTTTATTTTAAAATGGGAATTTAATTATATTGATAGTCTAGGAAAAGCAGCTGCTTTATCAACTGACCAAATTGATGTAGAAAATGGAAAACGATACAATATTGAATATATCGATGAGCAAGGAAAAAGACAAAATCCAATAATATTACATAATTCACCTAGCGGAGCTATAGAAAGAATTATTTATACTCTATTAGAAAAAGCTGCTAAAATTAAACAACAAGGTCTAAGACCTCAATTTCCTATTTGGTTATCCCATACACAAGTTAGAATCATACCTATTAGAAATGAACATTTACGATTTGCAGAAAATATAGAGAATATTCTTTCCCAAAGTTACATAAGGACAGATATAGACGACAGAACAGAATCGCTTAATAAAAGAATAAGGGAAGCAGAAACAGAATGGATTCCATTCATATTGGTTATTGGAGATAAAGAAGTTAAATCTACTATTTTGGTAATACGTGATCGAAGAACAGGTAAACAAATTGAATCCAAGATAGAAGAACTAATAGAATTTGTAAGAAAAGAAACAAGAGATAAACCATTTATGCCATTAAATTTACCCAAATATCTTTCAAAAAGACCACAAATAATGGTTTAATAATTATAGTATCTTTTCAAATTTAATATTTAACATATTAAATTTATATGAAGTTTATAATGATGAACTTGATCATCATATGTTTGTATGTTTGTACCATTCATTTACTAAATATTATAATGTTGGTTTAGGTTAGTGTTGTAGTATTTGAATGGGTTTTTTGGGTATCTCCATAAATTGTCTGATATGCAGTTTTCACTATATCAAAAAAAGGCGTAGTTTCTATCTTTCCATTAGTTATATTAATCAAATTAAAGTTTTGGACTTGATGAGAATCAACTCTCCATTGCCAAAATGCAGATCCCCATACATCAAGATTCTTAAACACAGATACTAATTTATTGGCTTCACTCTGATTAATACTGCTAAATGTTTCATTAATAAAGGTAATAATTTCTCCTTCTTCATCAATAATCTTATCTCTCTGAACATTATTCCATTCTCCTACATAGAGTGGAACATTTGCCAGTTCAGCAGCTTGAACAAAATTACTCAACCTTGATTCTTGATACTCATTTTCTTGTGGGACGCCGTATACGCTTATTTTAAATACAAGATTACTCACATTTTTTGGTGCCATTTTTGCTAGATTAATTGGATTTAATTCAATAGGACTTTGTAATGATACAGGAATATTCATACTATAAGCAATAGTTTTATCTGTATATTTTCTAAGAAAATCTGCCATAAATTTATTATATTTTCCTATTTTCTCCCATTGATTCTTGTCATGAACTTGTGGTTCACTTAAAATTTCATAACCTATAGTGCTTGTATGATTATCAACAGTTTCGAGAACTTTTTTAAAAAACTCTGTTTGTAACGTCCAGCCATCATTTGCATCTTTGTCACGAACATTTCTATCCCACCAATTTGTCCACCATACTTTAGCGGTAGGATATTTGGTACCACCACCACTTCCATAAAAAAATGCGAAATCGGCTTCAAATAATGAAAATGGAAAACCAGTACCTCGTTGAGGATTTAGATAAGATGATGTATGAAATTGGTGGTTATCATACAGAACTTTAATATTATATTTGTCAGCAGCGTTTGCGACAGTCTTTAATTCTGCAATGAACTCTTTAGGATTTTTTACAAAAGATTCCCAGAAAATCAAGAATCGAACATGATTTAATCCATTAGATGAAAGAATCTTAAAACTCTCTTCAAAATAATTTTTTGGAAGATCATAATTTGTATCTCTAGCTTGAGATGTTCTAGTATAAAAGCCATGCATGTCAACTCCATTATATGGTGGTCCAGTATTGGGGTTTACAGTATTCGGGTTTACATTATTGGCACCATCTATCTGTTGTAAAGGTAAAGTATAAAAAACAATATGGGAGACCAGTAAAGTAAAGAAGAATATAACAAGATATTTAACAAAAATATCGTTAGCTACAGCAGCATGTAATTTCATAAACCAATATATCTTAATTATTTTTATATAAATGTGTGTCTCTCCAATACTAACTAGAGTATGTTATTTAAAAAAAAGGTAATAACTTCATTAATAATTTTGTCGTCATTTATATAGCATATTAATTTAAAGTAGTAACGCAAGTGTTTAGTAATAGAAATATTATAATTTTATGCATTGTTGGATTTCCCTCTTTAATTTTGCTTTTAGTTAGTACCATAGATACTTCATTTGCAGTTGATATTCAAAGCACATCAATTAGTAATGCTGAATTCGAAAATGAAGTTATAAAAAATAATAATTCTCCAAATGAGGATGAGAATATTTGTTTGAGATATGAAAACATTACAAAAACTATCGTAGTATGTAATGGAACAGTTGATCTGCTTACTATTAATGATTTTTTTAATAATAATTCTGATATTCTAGAAATGACAGGAGAAAAAGAATGGATATTGAAGTCTAACATTTTGATACTTGAAAACGCAACATTAAATATTAATGGTATAAATGCTCGTTCACTTAAAATAGATTCTGATTCTTCCAATAATATTGCATACTCTATAATTTCAAGGGGTAATTTAATTATAGATAATACAAATATAACATCATGGAATTCAACAAGTAATGAGATTCCTCAATTAAACAATCCTGAAACCCCCAGAGCTTATATATGGACATTTTGGAACTCTGCAGGAAAAACTAATATTACTAATTCAATTCTTGAAAATCTGGGTTACAAAGGTCATTCAGGCACAACAGGAATAACATTTTTTTCTGGCGATGGTAGTGTAATCCAAAATAATACAATAATTAGCAATTATTTTGGATTACATTTTGCAAATGAAGTTTCTAATATTACTATAAAGAATAACAATATTTTAAAAAATCAATTTGATGGTATTAATTTGGACTCAAATACAAACAATATTGATATAGTAGGAAATAGAATTTACGAAAATAATTTACATGCCATAGTATGTAAAAAAAGTTGTAATAATATAAAAATCATGAATAACATTCTAGAAAATAATATTGGTATCGGAATTCTATTTGAAAGAAATTCTAGTATGAATTATGTAGAATCAAATACTATAAGATCCAACACAATGGGAATGATGGTTTCAGAATCATTAGAAAATGATATAATAAGTAATAGCTTTGTAGCAAATGGTAATGGAATTTTCCTGAAAAATACAAAAAACAATATCATCACTTCAAATAACATAACGAATAGCAATAACTACGGTTTAAATATATACAATAATTCTACTAATAATCTAATTCAATTTAATAATATAAAAAAATCCATGAATAGTGGTATAAATATTGCAGATTATGGAACAAATTACAATAAATTGGAAAATAATAAAATTGCCGAAGGGTCTAATTATGGCCTAAAATTTGATAAAACTTCTAAAAATATATTAGAAAATAATCTTATAGAAAATAACCAAAATGATGATATCTTTATAAGACAATCCAAAAATAACAAGATAGTAAATTCTTATTTTAATTATACTGAATTCTTGTTGAATGATAAAAAAAGCAATATGATAATAACTGATACAATGAATAAGATTATTGATGGAAATAATATTACTAACACAGTTTATAAACAAAATAATACAATAATACTTAATCCTAATAATAATTTTACAAAATTAAAAACTACAGATCTTACTGTAAACCCAGAATCATCCTATGTAAATATCACCAAAGTAAATTATGATTTAGAAAAAGATAAAGGGTATAAAAGAATTGATTTAGTATACCCTGAATTAGGGATTACGACAAATTTTGTTTTAGGAGGATTTAATCCAGGAAGTCAAGTATTGGTAAAAGTTAACAAAGAAATAAAGGATCTAATAACTATTGATAATAACAAAAATATGACAGAATTTAATTTGATAAATGATCAATTATCATATAGGTTAGAGTTTGAATTAACTACTACACCGGTATTAATTACTATCATAATTTTATTTATTTTAATTTTAATATCTATCAGTATTTTCCTGATTTTAAGAAAAAAAAGAATAAATAGAGAAATTAACAAACAACAAACAAAAATTTAATCTAAAAAATGATCATAATAGTAAAAATCACTAAATTGTAGTTTATAATGCCTGATATTTTAATATCATCCATTTCAACTAGTTAAGAATCCAAGTAGATATAAACGCAAACTCTAAAATAATAATACAACCTAAAATTATTCAATAAGTTGATAAAATTTTTGATTGCGATCAGATTATATTTTATTATCTAATCAAAAGGTATCTAATCAAAAGGTATTTGATCCTTAGGAAATATTGTAATGTTACAAATATTTTTATGAAAAATTTATGACAATCTTTTATTGTTTTATATGAATTATAAAAACTTAAGTAGTATAAATGTTAAAAAATAATATGAGAGAAAGCGAGAAAGAGAAAAGGATCCAAAAACCAAGGATTTATGATGATGAAACCTTGGAAAAAATGAAAAGATATTACAATATTGATGATTCTACTGAATTAATAAGATTTATCAGATCTAATGGGCTACACAATGAAGAACATTACGATAATGGTTAATTAAACCTTCGAAAGCTTCAATTTCCTTAGCTAAGGCGTGAAAATAAATATTACAGAGATGAAGAAAGATTTTATTCTCTTCAAACTGGAAATCAAACATGAGCATATTTATATGATTTTATATAGTCTACATAATTGAATGTAATTATCAAATTATGATATCAATGTTCGGGAAATAGTCGTGTACGAATATTCAACTATCTTTTCTAAATATTTAGGCTCAATTGAAATAACTTTCTTTTACTATTTCCCTCTTCGGCTGATAACTAGTGAATAAAGCATTCTATACCCTTTTCCAAAATATTATTTTTTAACTTCAATAATAGTATCATCAGAATCGGCTGATCTATACATTAAATTCTATCCTTCTTTTCCTACTATTCTTTTAGTTTACAATTTATTATTATCACTTGAATAAGAAAATAGAAAGTCTTAAGGATATTCACATAATATATTAATTTTAAATTTGTTATAATACTTTGAAAATTTGGAATATGGTAATAAAATTATATGGAAATTATAATTGAAAAATAAAATTGTGTTTACAATAACGATATGTGATTAATTAGAGTTTTGATTATCCCCATCTTTGAAAACTTTATAAATTTTGCCATTCTTCGTATTTGCGGCCAGGACATAAACATCTCCATCAGTAGGATCTACCTTGATATCGGTAATTATATCAAAACCCGTTCCAAAAATTGCAGAATTTAATTCTTCAGGTTTATTTACTAATTTATCAGACAAAGGTCCTTCTAATTCAAATCCTGTTCGAGTATTATTAAGGTCAAAATGTAGTATAGTTCCATTATTTACACCACCAACTAACACATCATCCATATATTCTTGCCCTAACTTTGCAGAATGAATAAATGCAATTGTTGTGGGGGCTATTGTTTCATTCCAGGTTAAAACAGGATCATAATATTTGCCATTACCATTAAAAGTCACTAATTTACTTCTATCAAACTCCTTATCAGAAAATTTACTATACATAGAAGATAGTCCTAACACCTGCCTCCATCCACTATTAAATCCAGGCTTCACGATATTAATTTCATCACCATAATGAGATCCATTTTCTGTATCCCATAAAAATCCTGTAACATTATCAAAACCAAGACCAAAACTATTTCTTA
>JBIOXM010000322.1:0-3696 GCA_044869655.1 Nitrososphaeraceae archaeon
TGAATGGAAAAATGGAGAAAATCCAGTCAGAAATAGATGTTACAAAATTAATTAATCTTAGAAACGATTTAGCTTTTCTAATAGATAACAAAATTTCAGATATTGACGAAAAGATAAAAGAGATCAATTTTAAAATAGGCACTAATTATAACATTAAAGAGATACTAAATTCTACTACACGCAATAAATCTTATGATGACAGTAAAAAGAATAATCCTTCTTCTTTTATTGATCGAGAAGGAAGTTCTGGTGGTGAGGAAGATAATATAAATTATAGAGAATTAACAACCTACAAAAATAATCCAACTCAAAAAAGAAAGGAAATGATAATTGAGAGTGAAAGAAAGAAAATTGATGACCTCAAAGATCAAGTTTTAGTTGCATTAGAGAGGCTTGATAAAACTACTGGCGATATCAAAATAGGAGAGGGAGGAGAAGATCTAGACACAATAAAATTAACAGAGACTAACACTATTTTGGATAAAAATCCATATAATAAAGAACAGAATAAACAAGAAGAAATTAATGAGAAGGAGGAGAGGGAAAAGAAGGAGAAGTATTCAAATATTGAAAATGAGAAAAAATCTCCTACAAATATCGAACTTGAAAATAATGCCAATTTTCCAACAATTTTTAGTCCACAACAAGAAAATTTTCAACATGACACTGTGACTACTAAAGGGACATTTGATCCTTCAAGCAAAAAAAATTCTAAAGGAGGAAGCTTAGAAAATTATGTGAATGCTAATCCAACTACTATAAATGAATCGTCAAATTCTTTTATATATCAAGATACTAATAAGAAAAATAATTATAACTATAACAAAAAAACTCCTCTATCCAATATATTAAATCAAGTGAGTCCAAATTTTGAAACTTCAATGATATCCAAAAAGGACACAAATCATTTCTCAAAAAAAGAGCAGAGCCCCCAAGACAATCCAACCACCTTGAATAATCGACATTACAATAATAACAACAACAAGAATACTAATATTACTAGATTTAAATTTCCATTAGCATTTATTTTTTCTAAAAAAGGGAAAGAAAATGAAGAAGGTGAACACAAAAAAGTTGAGAACAGTAATTTTGAGGCATATGAAGAAAGTAAAGATCTGCATAAGAATATTGTTAATAAAAAAGGTGAGAGAAAATAAAGTAACGTTATTCTGATGTATATTTATTTATTTTCCCAGCCTTAATTTGACCTTGAGAAATGAACTCAGAGTAGAGTTATTCCGCACCTAAAAACCCTATAAGATCAAATTCCTCAGTGGATTTTGTTGTTTGAATTTCGGCAATAGAAATCAGATATTCATCAGGATCTAATATAATTGCATGTTTGCCAAAGGGTTCATTTTTTGGTTCCTTAAAGAATCGAACATTCTTTGCTTTTAGATCCTTTACTACTTCATCCAAATCAGAAACCATAAACCCTACCAGAATATTATTGGAATGCCGCTCATTTTTTTCAGATAAAGCTTTTCTTCTTCTCGGATGCAAAGCAAGAGTAGTTCCCTTTTCAAAAAATTCAATCCAATCAGTAGTTTTTACTTTGAGTTTTAAACCAAGTATATCTTTATAAAAAAGGGTGGACCTTTCCATATCGTTTACAAGCAATATTACTGAACCAATTTTGCTGAACATTAGGATTCATTTTGTATAGAAGATAGATGCTTAATAAAAGAATTTGTATATTTATATATATAAGATATTTTGATCACACATCAGCAAATAGTGTTAATGGCTAATTTAAAAAAAATTAATTAACTAACTTGTTATCGGTTTATTTTTTTCTTATTGTTGTAACAAACTATAGAATATAAACAATTACTATGGTTGAAGTACAAAAAAACATTGACTAATGTTATTAATAACTATATGAAATTGTTATTAGTGTTGATAGTGATTTCTCCATTTATTTGATTGTTGAATATGTGTTGATAGTGATCTTATATTTTATATTTATTTGCATAGTAATTATTCGTGTTAATAATAAATAAAATCAGGTTTTATTGATTTTAAAATAAAAGTACTTAACTTATGATTATCAAGTTTACCACAAAAAACAATAGAAGAGAAAATAATCCCTTATTTTGATTAATTAATTAACATACAATTTGGAAATTCTCATAAAATTAAAAAAAATAAATTAAAATTATAGTATAATTTATTTTTAGTACATTACCAGAGTTCGTTCAATATTTTATTCTCAATGAGAACAAAGTGAACATAGATATGATTTATTTTGATTTTATTTGAAAATATATATATATAAAGAATAATAAACCGATATATCCACTATAATTTGGAATGCAATATTGAAAGAAGAGAAAAATTTTGAACATCTTGTTCCTATGATTGAAGATATTATTAAAAGATACTTTTTGAAACCACTCGATAAAAAGAATATAAAAAAAGAAAACATAATTGTAGGATTAGGAAGTGGTAGCACTGTTGCTGAATTAGTTAAAAAAATATCAACACTTCCTAACAAGGATAATTTCTTTTTTATTCCGACCTCTATTCAAATAAAAATGATTGCTGAAAATGCTGGTTTAAAATTTACAGATGAGTCTAAAATATATAACCTTGATTTGGTCATAGATGGCGCTGACCAGATTGACAATAATCTGAATATGATTAAAGGAGGAGGAGGGGCACTTTTCAAAGAGAAAATTTTAATGTATTCATCAAAGGAAAGGATTATTATTGCCGATTCAAATAAGTTCGTTCCTGAATTTAACTTACCTATTCCAATTGAAGTTCACCCCTTTGCTCGATCTATCGTAACCAAAAGATTGGAATCTATGGAAATTCTACAATCTAAAAACAATAATGGTAATTTAATGTCAGCAAAACCTATAATTAGAACTATACAAAAAGGTTACCCGTTTATTACTGAAAACGGTAACATAATTCTAGATACAGAATTTTCTGGTATTGACAGCATAGAAAAGGCAGAACAAGAAATAAAAAATATCCCAGGGGTTATAGAGGTTGGACTTTTTGCGAGAAAAAATAATACTCAATATTATTCTGTCAATAGTGAAGGTATATTTTCTGTCAAAAAATCATCACCCTCAACATCATCATCATCATCTTCTAATTAAGTAATGAGATTACAAATTTGTATATATCTCATTAACTTTTGAACCTCTGGATAAACTTTCCGTATCCATAAGAAGACTCATCCACAATATAATTTTCCATTACTATCTTTCCTCTCAATATGGTAGCAATAGGCCAGCCGGACAATTCCCATCCATCATAAATAGTATAATCAGAATAAGACTGTAATAGAGCTGGGGTGACTGTCTTTTTAAGATCAAGGTCCACGATAACCAAATCTGCATCCGATCCTTTCTCTATAGAACCTTTCTGAGGATAAAGCCCAAATATTCTGGATGTATTATAACTTGTAACTTCTGTAACTCTTTGCAAATTTATTCTACCTTTATTTACACCTTCACTTAATAGAACGGGTAACATAGTGGCAATTCCAGGAAATCCTGATAATGTTTCTAGCAAATCACCATTTGGATTCAACTTTAGTGATAATCGATTAGCGACATGATCCGTCCCGACTGTATCTATAATTCCATTTCTTAGAGCATACCATAGACTTTGCAAGTCATGTTTCGAACGTAAAGGTGGAACTACCTTGCCTTTTAGGTCATTAAATTCATAAGTATG
>JBIOXM010000323.1:0-3433 GCA_044869655.1 Nitrososphaeraceae archaeon
ATCTTGATATCCTATTGCTATCATTATACCAATTTCATATTCATCAGAAATATTGAAAACTTTTCTAGCTTTATCTCTATCAAAGCCTCCCATCTCATGCATTATTAATCCTTGATTGAATGATTCAAGAAACATATTTTCATTGGCTGCACCTAAATCGTGAAAGTGAAGTTTATTATAAGTTCCAGTGTCAGAATAAGTTTTCTTTGTTATGCACAAATTAAAATCGGAGCTCGTTTAGCATAATTGTTTATTTCCAATAACACTGATCTTGCTTTATCAATCTTCTCCGGGTTATCATCAGTAAATACTATGTAACGCCATGGTTGTTCATTACGAGATGATGGTGCCCATCTGGCGGCTTCAAGAATAGAAAGTATTTTTGATTTTTCTACTTTTTTAGTTGAAAAAGCTCTTGCACTCCATCGTCTTGCAATTAACCTATGTATTGGAAAATCTGTATTTGCTATTTTTGTTATTAAATCATCATCATTTTTACCGCTCATAAAAAATCCCTATTTTTCTCAAACTTACTTTTTTTCTTATTCTTTGCTTTTATATTCTATCCACTTACCAATCCAGTCCTTGAAATGCTTAGTAAAATGCTAATGCTAATGGAGTAGGACTATATGTTATATCATTAAATAAAATGAAAATAGAAGAGAATAATACAAATGAAAATAATAATAATAATTGGCAAATACTATGATAAAGGGAATACATCATGTTACTGCAATATGTAGTAATCCACAAAAAAATATTGATTTTTACACGAAATTATTAGGACTTCGATTGGTGAAATTAACGGTTAATTTCGATGATCCTACTACCTATCACTTATACTATGGAGATGAGATTGGACAGCCAGGCACTATATTAACATTCTTTCCTTGGGCCGATGCTCCAAAAGGTTATAGAGGCACTAGTCAAGTTATAACAACTTCCTTTTTAGTACCAGAAAAGTCTTTAGATTATTGGAAAGATCGATTAAAAAGTAACAACATTTGTTTTGAAGGACCTACAAAACGTTTTGATCACGAAGAGGAAGTAATAACATTATATGATCCGGATGGGCTTGAATTAGAACTTGTTGCTCATTCGTCGGCTAAGGAAAACAATGAAAGATTTTGGAAAGATGGTCCAATCTCTTACGAAAACGGTATAAGAGGATTTTATTCTGTAAGTCTCTCTGAAGAAGGATATGAACGTACTTCAGAAATATTAAATGAATTAGGGTACAAAATGATCAAAAATGAAGGTAATCGTTTCCGCTTTCAACTAGAAGATTCACAATCTACTCCTGGCGCAAAAGTATTGGATGTTCTTTGTTTACCATATACATCTTCCGGAATGATTGGAATAGGAACGGTCCATCATATAGCTTTTAGAACCCCATCAGATGAGAATCAAAAATCAATTAGAAAAAATATTATAATAATGGGACTAAATCCTACACCTGTAATTGATAGAACCTATTTTCATTCAGTATATTTTAGGGAGCCTGGTGGTATTTTATTTGAAATTGCTACAGATCCCCCTGGATTTACTCTAGACCAAAAAGTAGAAGATCTAGGAGAAAGACTCATGTTACCAAAATGGCTTGAACCAATAAGAGAAAAGTTAGAAAAGGTATTGCCAAAGATAGAATTACCTCAATTCAATATTAAAGGGGAATAAACAGCAATGATTAAATCAAACGATTTTGGATTTAACCATGTATTTGTTAATTCTTCTTTTACTAATAATTCCAATAACAAAAAAGAATATGATGAAACAAATAAGGAATTAACACTTGTTTTATTGCATGGTACCGGTGGCAACGAAGAAGATCTTATTTTTCTAGGAAAGGAACTTGAACCGTATGCATCAATATTAAGTCCTAGGGGGAAAGTATTAGAAAATGGTATGCCTAGATTTTTTAGAAGATTATCAGAAGGAGTGTTTGATTTAAAAGATCTGAGATTTAGAACGCAAGAGTTAGCAGACTTTATCCAAAACTGTTCCTTACATTATAAATTTGATTTAAAACAAACAATAGCAGTAGGTTTTTCGAATGGGGCGAATATTGCATCTAGTATACTACTTCTGCGTCCAGATGTGTTGCAAGGTGCAGTTCTTTTCAGAGCAATGATTCCCTTTATTCCTAATGATCCCCTTCCAAATCTTTCAAGCAAAAAAATACTGTTATCTGCAGGAATAGAGGATCCCATAGTCTCCAGAACTGAAACTGAAAATCTTTATAACTTATTTCAAAAAATTAATGCAGACGTAACTTTGAAGTGGCAACATTCTAGTCACAATCTCATTGGGGATGACTTGATAATTGCAAAAGAATGGATCTCAAATAAATTTCATTGAAAATGAATACTAGAAATTTAAATTATAATAATATTATAATAGAATTATAGCTACAAATACAAATAATGAGGGAAAAAGAACGTCATGTCACATTGACTAGAACTTTTCTTGTTTTTATGGTTATAATTTCGTAATTATCTCATTTTTTTATTACAAGAGGTTTCATTACTAAATTTTTGGAATTTTATTTCTTTTTATCCTAGTCTGGTGGTCTTGGATAGATATCACATTTTATTGAGATTTTATTCTGATGATTTAAAACTAGACTTCTACTGCTATTGCAAATGGAGGGTACAGGTGTTGCTTTTGAGCTATTGACCTTTTGGTCACATATATGATTTCACTTCAAATGCAGACGTAACTCAGTCACCAAAATACACAAACTAAAAGATGCAGGATTTATTGATGCTTGGACTATAAAGGGAAAAGCTATAGTTTTACGTATTGCCAAGATGAAGATTTACTTAATTCTAGTTCTTCCTTAATTGTGAGGACAGATATGGTGATGTACGAGGCGATTTTAAGGTTAAAGATATAAAAGTTGTTGGGAATTCTAAAATGATCGTATAATCTGGGTCTTTGGCCATCAGACCATTCAGGAATTCTTGGCTAATCTAAAACTGAATAGTGGTAATATTAACAATCTGCACAGATTTGAGATTACAATTCCTTTTTTTATTATATTTATCAATTTCCTATACATCCATTAAATTAGTCAAGTAGTAAATTCGAAATCTTATCTTTACAAACTAGTAACAGGATTCACAAGAAATAATTATGATCTATATTATCACTATGACTAGATTTCAAAGATGTCTTCAGGATCATTTACTCCATTAATAAAACTAGAACATGTAATATCTTTTAGTGATGCAGTATTTGCATTTGCAATAACTCTTATGGCTTTATCTGTAGATATACCAGATTTACCAACTGATCTGACACAATCTGAATTAATAGCTAAATTATATGACTTATATCCACAATTTGAAAGTTATATTATAAGTTTTGCTGTTATAGCAATATTCTGGGTATCTTATCATCAGGTCTTTAATCATATTAAAGGATCACATAT
>JBIOXM010000324.1:0-5111 GCA_044869655.1 Nitrososphaeraceae archaeon
GTATTTGATTCGGGTATTGGATCGATGTCAGTAATTCGGGAAATAAAAAGAGAACTTCCCAATGAAAATTTAATTTATTTTGCAGATAAAGCAAATTTCCCTTATGGAAAAAAGTCACAAATTGACCTTTTGAAAATTGTCCATAATACTATTAAATATTTAGAACGATTTCATCCGAAATTGATAATAATTGCTTCAAATACACCATCCCTCCAAGTTATTGATGAAATTAAATTACTCACCAATATTCCATTGATAGGTGTTAAACCTCCCATTAAAAAGGCTATAAAAATAACCAAAAAAAAACATATAGGAATAATGGCAACAGAATCTTCAATCAAAAGTAAAGAATTGGATGAATTGATAAAGTCTGAAATCCCTCAAAATATTTTCGTCTCTAAATTCAATGCTTCATCTATAATCCCCTTAATAGAAGATGGGACTTTTTTGAGAAATAGGAAAAAAATTGAACAATTCATAACTCAAATACTTGGAAATATTGATAATATCGATGTAATAACATTATCAAGTACACATTTACCATTTATAAAAGACCAATTGAATCTGATATATCCACATGTAAAATTTCTAGATCCAGCGGAATCAATAGTAAAAGATTTAAAAAGATTTTTAATAGATAATAATTTAACTAATAAAAATAAAAATGGCAAAATGAGAATACTAGTTTCAGATAAGAAAGAAAAGTTCCAAGAAATTTTAAGACAGATTGGTAGAAAAGAAAAAATAGAAGAAGTTTTTTGGTCTTTATAAATACGACAAAAAGAATATGTATATATATATATATATATATCTAATAATAGACATAAAGAATAAGATAAGATTAGATAATCCTAATGTGAATTAATCAATGAATAGAAAGATCAGAGTTGGAATTGATGTTGGTGGAACTTTTACTAAAGCTATAGCTATAGATATGGCATCAAGTACATTTATTGGCAAAACGACCGTTCCAACTACGCATACTTCTGGAAGGGGAGTAGCCGATGGAATAATTATTGTACTACGAGATTTAATCAAAGATTTTAGTATACAAAGGTCAGAAATCGAATTAATCTCACACAGTACGACTCAAGCCGTCAATGCCTTACTTGAAGGAGACACTGTAAAAGTTGGTATTATCGGAATGGGAGTAGGATTGGAAAAAGCTAATGTTGTTAAAAGAACAAACATAAAAAACGTAGAGCTTTCACTTCATAAGTATTTACATACTTGTTATAGGTTTATAGATACCTCAAAATATCTTGATATAAATGAAATAATTTTTACTATTGCTTCACTTAAAAAAGAAGGAGCAGATGTATTAGTTGTAAGCGAGGCATATGGTGTAGATGATCCTAGCAATGAAAAATACGTAATGAACTATTCTGATATACCCATTACTGCAGGTCATGAATTAACAGGCATTTATGGATTAGAAATTAGAACTTTAACTGCTGCTATTAATGCAGGAATAATGCCAAAAGCAATTAGTACTGCAAAATATGTCGAAGAAGCAGTGAGAAAGGAGAATATAACGTGTCCTATTATGATAATGAAAGGAGATGGAGGAGTAACAGATATTGATACGTTTAAAAATAAACCTATTTTAACAATATTATCTGGTCCCGCCGCTAGTGTTGCTGGTGCTTTATTATATTCTCATATTTTACACGGTGTTTTTATAGAGATAGGCGGTACATCTACAAATATATCTATTATAAAAAATGGAAAACCTGAAATTAGATATGTGTCCATAATGGATCATCCAACATGTATACGTTCGGTTGATGTGAGAGTGGCAGGTGTTGCAGGAGGCTCTTTAATTAGGATTTCAAATGGCAAAATTATTGATGTTGGACCGCGCTCTGCACATATAGCAGGTCTACGATATTCCTGTTTTGTTGACCCTCAAGAACTAGAAAATGCTAGGATAATATCCTTAAAACCAAATGAAACAGATCCTGATGATTATGTTGGTATCGAAACTGCAAATAATAAAAAAATTGCAATAACTAATACATGTGCAGCCAATGCTTTAGGCTTAATAAAGAAGGAAGATTACGCATTTGGTAATCAAAGATCAGCAATCAAATCTCTTTCTTTACTTGGTAAAAAGATTGGAGTAGATTATCAAACAATTGCAAGGATGATATTAGATTTTTCCATTAAAAAAATTTTACATATAATGGAACCTATGATAAAGGAATATCATTTGAATGAGAATAAAATTATACTTGTTGGTGGAGGAGGAGGGGCCTCAGTTTTAGTTCCCTATATGGCCACGAAATGTAATTTTACTCATGAAATAGCTAACAATGCAGAAGTGGTTTCTTCTATAGGTGTAGCAGCCGCAATGATTTATGAAGAAATAGAAAAAACTATCGATAAACCTGAGTCCAATGATGTATCTAATGTAATAGAGGAGGTAAAAAAAAGAGCTCTTGATAGAGGGGCTGTCCCAGAATCTATATCAATACAAACTGAATTCGTGAAGGAACGCACCTTACTAAGAGCAATAGCTACAGGTAATGTGGAACTTGATATTGGTAAGAACCATAGAAAGGAAATTAATGAAAAGGAAGCCACATCTATAGCCTGTTCAATCTTAGAGAGTAATCAAGTTCAACCGATATTAAACATGAAAAATTATTTTGGCTTTACTTGTGAAACAATAAAAAAGCATTTTTTTGTAAAAAAAAGAAAGAATCCTATCGTCATATTAGACAAATTCGGAAGAATAAGATTAATGCTTGATAATGCAAAGATTATTAATGGAAATAAAAAAATAAAAAATGAAATTGATGCAATGATTCATCAATTGACGGATAAATCAAATGACGAATTGGCTCCACAAATACATATTCTGGATGATATGAAAATCGTTGATTTTTCTAGTTTAACTTCTCCCGAACATCTTATAGACGCTTTAAAAAACGAAATAAATAAAACAAATACGGATCAAATAACAATTATAATAAAAATATAACAATATCCTTATTACCATAGAATAATATTTTTTCCTTGAATGAATCGATTAACTATATTTGCTCTCCCAAATAATGATTTTGCTCATTATTTCTTAAAGCCAAAGACGCCTTTTTAATCAATTGATATATACTATTGTGACATGGACAATTACATATTTTTGATCCCTCATATGCTATATCTTGTATCTTGTATATACCATTACAATTACTATGATCCTGTTGAATACACTTAGAGGAGATTTCATTCAATAAGCCATTACAATGGCAACTTGATAAAAAACTTTATCCTTATCTTTCATAAAATAATAGTTGTAAAAAAGGTTTTTATGATTGGATCCAATTTGTTAATATTATTTGTTTGAAAATTCAGTGGTAATAGCAGGGCCTTCTTCAGTACACTTGGCTAGGAATATTTCTAGCGATCTGAATGTTAATATTATAGAGCCAGATCTAAAGATATTTTCGGATGGAGAAAGCAAGCTTCGATTTCCATCTGTTAATAATAAACATTGTATAATTGTTCAATCACTTTATCCTCCTCCAGATAGACACATAATTCAGCTATTAATGATTATTCATAAATGTAAAAAAGATAATGCTTCAAAACTAACAGTAATCATTCCCTATATGGCATATGCAAGACAAGATAAGGCTTTTTTAGAGGGTGAGATTATTAGTATTGAAGTATTAGCTGAATTACTAGAAAACTTCGGAGTAAATGAAGTAATAACAGTCGATATTCATAATAAAGTTTCTTTATCCTATTTTTCAGTAAATGTTAAACATGTTACTGCTATTCCAATTCTGGCAGAATATATAAAAAATAATATAATTTTAGACAAATTTTTCATCATTTCGCCTGATACAGGAGGAATAACCAGGGCTACTAAATTTGCTCAATTATTAAATTTACCCTTATTGTGCCTCAAAAAAAAAAGAGATAGAGATACAGGAGGTGTTTCGATAGATGAAAATATAGGTATGAAAGTTGAGGGAATGAATGCAATTTTGGTAGATGATATGATTAGTACTGGAGAAAGTATAGTAAAGGCTTGTGAAGTTCTTAAAAAACAAAAAATAGGAAAAATAATTGTGGTGTGCACTCATGCAATCCTTCTAGGCACTGCCTTTGAGAAAATTATAAATTCAGGTGTCAAAGAAATTATCTCAACAAATTCAGTTCCAAGTATTTGTTCCAAAGTAGATCTATCTATAATATTGTCAAACATATTACTTGATGCTAATTTATCCGATATCAAAGATTAGTACCCGTGCATCAAAATAAGGAAATAACATGGTTGAATTAAGAATAGTTTTTTTGGGTACCTCCGCAGCCATTCCAACCTATGAGAGAGGATTATCCTCTATTGCCATTGCAAGAGGAGATGAAATACTAATCTTTGATGCAGGAGAAGGAATGCAGATTAAGTTTATCAGATCAAAATTAGGAATAAATAAAAAAATGAAAATTTTTGTAACACATATCCATGGAGATCATTGTTTAGGACTTTTAGGTCTCTTACAAACCCTTTCTTTAATGGGCAGAACAAAGCCTGTTGAGATATTTGGAGAGCCGAGATTACTAGAATTTATTTTGACAAATCAAAAGATACTCAACTTTACCGTCAACTATCAGGTTAATATTCATACAATACAAAAAGAAGGAATTTTGGTTGAAGAAAAGGGATATATCATCAAAGCTTGTCTAGCAGATCATTCTATTCTTTCTTTTTCATTCCTTTTAGAGGAAAACCATAGACCTGGAATATTTAATATTGAGCATGCAAAACAAGTCGGTATTCCGGAAGGTAAATTGTATAGCTTATTACAACATGGATTCGATATAGAATACAAAGGTACAAAATTTTTGGCAAAGGAGTTTACAGGCCCTACTCGCTTAGGACGTAAAATTGGAATCTCAGGAGATACACGACCATCAGAAAAATTACAACTATTTTTTAAAGGTTGTGATGTATTAGTTTTTGAATCTACTTTTACAACAAACGAAAGAAAAAAGGCTATTGAAAGATTTCATTCAACCGCAAGCGAGGCTTCTTCATTAGCAAAAATTGCAAAAGTAAAAAAATTAATCTTAACTCATTTTAGTTCTAGATATACTAATCT
>JBIOXM010000325.1:0-7667 GCA_044869655.1 Nitrososphaeraceae archaeon
CCTTATAATGTTAGATTATTCTCCCATAGGAGTAGGATAACGGTTTATTCTTCGTTTTAACTATCAACATAAATTAAAGATTTTGAGTAGAATTTAAATATGTTATAATCCTTTTTAAATTATAATGAGTAAGAAAGAATGTGTTTTGTGTGGCTCAGTCTTTGCAGAATCCACAGAAGTAAATTTATGTAAGGAATGTATAGGTTGCGCAGATTGTTGTATTGGACTAGAAAAGCTGTAATTCTTGGTTAATCTGACATTTATTCTAACATTTTCAATATATCAGTAGTAGTTATTATTCCTGTTACATTTCCTTTTTCAGTAACTAGTATACACTTTGCAAATCTTATAAGTGGCACTAAGGCCTTTGCAGGTGTAACTGAGTCCACCACGGGAGGAGAAGGTTCCATAATATTATCAATTGTCATATTTTTTATATTTTTTTCATCATTCTCTACCATTTTCTTTGCTAAATTATCTTCTGATACGATTCCTACAATCTTTTGACCCTCAAACACTGGTACTTGACTAACAAAATTAAGCCTCATTTTCTCAAGTACGCTAAACAGTATATCATCTTTTTGGGCAAATATAATTTTTTTACTACATATATCTCCTGCTTTTTTTGCTGATTTACCTTCTAATGTGCTTAATACTTCAAAAATTTTTTTTGCAGTATCATAACTAGGCTTACATCTTCCTGTCTCAATTTGATTTATCATTGATGTACTAATTCCTGTTAAGGATGCAAGTTTCCTTTGGGTAATTCCTAACTTTTGCCTTGTTTGTTTAATGTACTCTAAACTGGGAAGCATTAATTAGATTATACTAGATGAGATTTATAATCTATAAATTCTAAATGTTAATAACACTAAATAGAATTATTATTTGTAAAATTATAAATCTTAGTAATTTGATAAATGTTATTTTATGCCTTATAATAACAATAAAATAGTCTTTATGAGAAAAAAGATTTCTATTAATGTCTTTTTCTAATGATAAGGAAAGTAATTGGGATTCCGTTAAACGTTATAAATTAAATAAAATGATTAACAAACTCGGCAATATTACAGGTCATGGTACAGAACTTGTTACGGTTTATATTCCTCCACGAAGGCCAATTTATGATATAGTCTCCCAATTAAAAAATGAAGCAGGAACTGCTTCTAACATTAAATCAGATCTAACTAGAAATCACGTTCAAGACGCTTTAAGTAGAACTGTAGAACACCTTAAATTGTACAAAGAACCTCCAGAAAATGGTCTTGTAATCTTTTGTGGTGCTATACCTACAGGAAAAGGCATAGGAACAGAAAAGATCGAAATATATTCTGTAGTTCCTCCAAAAGCAGTCCAAATTAATCTTTATCGTTGTGACGACCATTTTTGGATTGATCATTTGAAGGACATGATGAAGGATGACAAAGTAATCGGTATATTGTCCTTAGATACTCAAGAAGCAGGTTTTGGTATACTTACTGGAGACAGATGGGAGGTAGTTGAATCATTGACTTCTGGTGTAGCTGGAAAACATAGACAAGGAGGCCAATCAGCCCGGAGATTTGAAAGATTAAGAGATAACGAATTGAACGAATATTATCACAGAGTTGCAGACTATGCGCAAAAAATATTTATTGATCAATATGATGTTAAAGGAATAATTATTGGAGGACCAGGCCCCACCAAAGACGGGTTTATTAGAGAAGAATATCTAGATTATAGGTTACAAAATAATGTTATTGCCGTTTTAGATTCCTCTTATTCGGGAAGTGAAGGTGTTAGAGAGCTTATAGACAAAGTTAATGATCAAGGAATCATGGCTGATTATAGATTGATGGAAGAAAAAAAAATCGTGAAAAGGTTTATCAGTGAGGTCTATTCTGGAAAAGGCCTGGGAATATATGGAATTTATGATGTTATCACCTCATTGAAAAATGGGTATGCCGACTTGGTAATTGTAAATGATGATATCACCATTGTTAGAGTAGAAATCAAATGTAACAAGTGTCAAAACATTGAAGAAAGATTTCTTGAAAGAAATGAATTAATGTCCTTCAAACAGGAATTCATATCAAGTACTTGTCAATCCTGTGGAAGCCAAGATTTAGAATTATCAGATCAAGATATTATTGAATACCTAGAAGAATTATCACTCATGAGTGGCGCCAGATTAGAGGTTATATCGGGAAAAACAGAAGAGGGTGCACAATTAGCAAGCTTAGGAAAAATAGGTGCAATTTTAAGATTCAAACAAAATAACCAATAAGAAGTAATACAATAAAAAAAGTATTATTTCATAGATACAAGAGCAAATAACATATTTTTAGAACCTCCTTAAAATTTTTGGTTTAAGCATATCTGGATGTTTTTTCAATCGACTAATTAATTCTAATAAAATTACTTTATCTTGGGGAAGAGTTCCTTTAAGTGAATATACATTTGAAGCATGATTAGCTCTGAAGATTATAGGAGAAGAGGGGTTGATATGTGATATGAGTAATTCTAATTCATTTAAGATCTCTAAATCATCCAAAAATTCAAAAGGTTCTTTGAACTTAGTCATAAATTCGTTATAAAGACTGTCCGCTAAGTGAAGGTTTAACGCTCCTATATAATGTGGAGAAATTTCACTAATAATCTTCGCAGTTTCTTCAATATGCTCATAAGAATATTTTTTACCGCCTAAACCTAAAATGATCATGCATGAAAGAACATAATTACTTTCCTTTGCTTTTTTACAGCTTTCTACAATAGTTTTATAGGTTGCTCCTTTTGTAATCTTTTTCAAGACTTTATCACTCCCACTTTCTATACCCACATATAACATTTTTAGCCCAGCCGTCCGTAATGTCTTTAATTCTGTAGAAGTTTTTTGGAGTAAATTTTTAGGCATAGCATAGGAAGATACCCTTTCTAAGGCAGTAAATTTTTTATTTATATATTCTAATATTTTGACCAATCTTTTTGTTGGCAGATTTATTGCATCACCATCAGCGAGAAAAATTCTTTTAGTGTCAGGATACAATTTAGAAGTAATATCTATTTCCATTTGGATCTCTTCCCAAGGTCGTTCTGAATATTCTTTAGTTCTGTACATATCACAATATGAGCATTGATTGAATGAACATCCCAATGTTACCTGAAAAATTAAAGAATTTGCTTCAGAAGGAGGACGATATAAAGGATATGAATATTCTAATTCCATCTTGATAACTAATATTAAATCTAATAATATAAAATATTTTATTTTGGAAAAAGATTAAAAGAATTACAAGTGATTATGGGTCAGTTCGTCGCGAGTTCCTCATCGTATTAAACTCAGACTGGAGCAGCATATTACTTCATTCCCATAGAAGATATATCATATGTATATTAAAAATTTATGGATTCCAACATATATCATGATTTAAAAAAAATTTGTAGGAAGTATATTCTCCAAATTATTGGAAAAAAACGCAGGAAGTAAAATTAAATAATGTTTTAACTAAACTTATTCAATTTTGAATTCTTCATGTTCGTTATTTCCTGTTTAAAACAGTGACAATCTTAAAATTTTTAAAAATCGAAATTAGTAATCTAAGGGAGGTTGAATCTCTCTTACACTGAAATTTTTAAAATCTACATCATCAGCCCTGTCCCAACGAAAGGTAGCAATAGGCCCACCCCATGTAATTTTTTGATCTCTTTTACCATCACATTTTTTACCAGTGTCTCCCCATTCTCCTTTATCTATGTATTCATTGATTTTTACCCATTTTCCATTATTATTATAGTCTATCCAACTTTCCATTTTTACGTTAGTCTGAGATGGATTTGATGGATTTCCAAGATTATAAACTATAAACTTATAACCAATCCATTTGTCTTTAATAGAATTTAAATTTTTTTTAACATCAGTAAAAAAATAACTTACATGCCATTGTTCCTTTGCAAATCTATTATCTCCAGAAAAAAATATATCTCCTTTATATGCAACTCCTTCACATGGTTCTCCTTCAGTATGATGCCCTCCTCTGTTATACCAAGTAAATCTTCCTTCATCTATGGGGATATTATTATTATTTAATTTTATATATCCTGTCATTTCAACATTTTTCCAATCATTTTTGGATTGCATATAGCCCTGGTCTTCTAACTCTGATTGATCTAGAGTTTTAATATCTTCTGAATGATATCCCCCAGAGGTATATACATTCATTCTTACTTTGGCTAAATTATTTTTTGATTTAATTTTCCAAGATAAATCGTTGTTTTTAGTAATAAATAAATTAGAATTGGAGTATTTTGAATCTGATTCGCCAAAAGGATAGAATTGTTTATCAGCATAAATATTATTCATATTCATAAACCATTCTTCTCCATTATTTTTTGTAGGATATATTTTTTCTATTCCAAACTTGTCAAATTTTGAATCAAATTTGGCAGTTGGCATATTTTTTTTCGTGTTAGAAGTATTATCTGTCCCATCTTCATCATCATTATCTTTTGAGTCCTCATCATCATTATCTTTTGAGTCCTCATCATCATTATCTTTTGAGTCCTCATCATCATTATCTTTTGAGTCCTCATCATCATTATCCGTTCCAAAGACCTCTTGATCATTAAATATATTATTTATCTGAAGAATTAGACAAATTAAAAGTGAGAAATAAACAAGTGAAATCTTACTAATTATAGTTTTCAATTGGATTACACATATTAAAGAAATTTTTTATTTTAATTTTTCCTATAAATGTTCTAATCAATTTATATGTCAATTTTTTTTCTTTTATTTTATAAAATTTAGGCTAATTTATACAAAGAATTAACTTTAAAATAATGCTAACCAATTATTTTTACTTATTATAAAGTTTATTCGATGGATTTTACTGGAAAATGATCCTTTTGTAAATTGGTTAAGAATAATTCATGTAATATTTAACCAGTCAAAAACAATTTTTCTGGGCTAAATTTAATCTTGACATTTCTAGCTCCATTGATGAGGTTAATTTTTTTATTGTCCCTGATATTTTGATGGTCGTTAATGGAGGGTGAGATAATGCTATTGCGGTTAACATATTATCAATAGACTCTAATTTGCATTTTATAATTAAAAAATGTCGAGAACCTAAATTATTTTCTAAGATAAATTTGATACCCGCTTTTTCAAATTCGATTGTTCCAAACAATTCAGAGAAACGCCTTCTTAAAATTGTAATGGACTTAGGTTTATCTTTATTATTAGTGTCTTGGAAATTTAGAGATATTTCATCATTTACAAATAATAATAAATACCGATGTTTATCTTTCCTACGAAGGACCATAATAGACTCGGCTTTTTGTATCAATCCATTTTTCTAGGTCATTCCAATATTTTATGGGCTCAATTTCGAGTACTTTAAGTAATGAGTCAAAGGTATTTCCAGAAAGAGTTTCATAATTAGTTTCTGCTCCACTAGAAAGTATAAATTGATTGTCAGTTAATTTACAAAACTTATAAATTTCTTTTATTGATTTTATCCACTTTCCTACTTCGTATGAATTACAATTCCTGATTTCTCTTATTTTTATTTCAATTCCTATATTTTTTCTATTTAGTTTTTTTAACTGTTTTAGCATTATTTTATAGGTATTCCAACTATTTAGGCTAAATATATCAAAAAACGGTATTTTAGAATTTATTTTCGTTTCTGATTCATGAAGAACTACTAAATACTTAAAGAAAAGAGGTTTTTTTGGTTTATTTTTAAATCTTAACACTAAGGCACTATTGATGGCATGTGTTTGTTCAGTTTCTTGCAAAAACTCTTTCGTATTATCAATTCCTATAATATCTAAATGATGAATTTTTTTCCATTTAGAAGAATGTTGTAGTGGAAGGTTAAAGCATAAATCTATTTTTCGAAAGAGAGCAATAACCTCCTGTATAAAATATAAATCTCATCCTGTACTTTTCCACTTTTTTTGTTTCGAATTATAGGATTTTTATTAATTTTAAATTTAATTTTTACTCCTTCACTTTCTGAAAGAGAAATTTTATGTTTACATATCCTTTGTTTATCTAATCTCAGATGCAGATTTCCCTTTTCATCAATATATTTTTCAAGATTATCCCGTAAATTTTCTTTATCAATGAATGATAATGACCTTAAGATTTTTCCTAATAAGGTTTGTGCATTTTTTTGCTTAATTTCCGCAGTTAATCTTAATATTTTATTGCCCCAATGCCCTTCATATTCAATTTCGTTAAATTTATGAGAAGGCGAAATTTCTAGCGTAGATAAAACAGAATTCATTATTATATTTTTCTCCTCAGTAGCATGCACTACAATATCTATATAAGAACTCATGAATTGAAGCAGGCCAACTTCTTGATGATTAGGTTCCAATTTGTTTAAGTTCAATGTATTCGTGAAATCAGATTTCCGATTCGACTTTACGATAATAACCCAATAATTATGGAAAGAGTTTTCTTCATTTCAAATCGAAGTATAGTGGCCTTTGCAAATTTCTATACAGTAATTGGTGAGGTGGTCTCTATTTGTTTAGCTTCATATACTGATCGAGACTCAGGTGTTGATATCAACTTCGATTTTTTGATTCCTAAGTGTCGAATAAAAGTAATTCTCTTAGATTCTACTAATAATTCCTTACTCAGTCCTCCTAACGTAATTTCTTGAATAAATTGATCAAGATTTAACTGACTTATTTTTTCATTTAACATCTTATCAATTAATAATCGAATTTCATGTTTTGCTGAAGTATTTACTCTTCTTTGAGTGAATGTAACAATTGACAAACGAAAGGTATAACCATCTAATGTTGTATAATTCTTAATAAAATTTATCATTGAACTACCTCTTCTTACAAGACTTCTCAAGTATTCTTTTGCATATTCATGACCAACGAATATTGTGGAAGCAGTAGCAGTAGTAAGTTTATCTAATTGAAGAAAGACCTTTATTTGATGCTGATTTGGATCTTGTTTATAAATATCATATAATGTATTTTCTATAATCCTTCCTTTCGAATTCTCCAGATCAGTTATAGGAAGATAATTTATTGGATTCCCACCAAAAGCTATTGGTGCATTTACTATTATCCATTTTTTATCTTTCCATTTGTCACGCACACGACCCCTTTTTGCTCCTTTTGCCATTAGATTTCGACTTGAGACAGTATCTCAATTAGTTATATAAGTTTATGGAAGCAAAAGAACATTATACTTATTTATTATCTAATATATTTTCTCTAAAGAAGAGAAGAAATTTTTTTCTCGGGGTCGATAAATAAAAATAGTAAAAAAATTTTAGGAAAATACATAATATCTTTTATACGAATCTGATACACAATCAAAAATCTATTAGAAATAGAACTTCCATAGATCTATTATAATGCTTCATACCTTAGATATATTATAGCTTTAAAGTTTGGTTAATGCACAAGTCTGAAATAAAAGCGGTTTTTCTAGCTGTTTTATTAATCGCTGGAACCTTCACAATTGTGGTACATTTCAACGATGTATATGCATCTAGTGATAAAAAGGATCAACGAGACAAGAAAGATTCTAGAGACCACGATCAACGAGACAAGAAAGATTCTAGAGACCACGATCAACGAGACAAGAAAGATTCTAGAGACCACGATCAACGAGACAAGAAAGATTCTAGAGACCACGATCAACGAGA
>JBIOXM010000326.1:0-10055 GCA_044869655.1 Nitrososphaeraceae archaeon
GTTCCTCAAGAAGGAAGACCATTACGAGCACTTACTCCCTGGGATCATGTTTATAACTGGCTCAAGATTAGAGGAGAAGAGAAGTCTATCGCAAAAATAAAAACTGAAAAAATATTAGAAAGATTTGAATTACTTAAAGTAAAAGATAAGCCTGCAATGAATTTGTCTGGAGGAATGAAACAAAAAATTTTGGTCGCAATGGCTACTGCTGTTGATGTAAATATATATTTTTTAGATGAACCTACAATTGGCCTCGATCCAGTTTCACGACGGCAAGTTTGGAACTTGATACAAGATTTGAAAAAAGAAGGTAAAACTATATTACTTACAACTCATTATATGGATGAAGCAGAAATATTATCTGATAAAATAGTTATAATAGATAATGGGAAAATTGTAAAAGAGGGAAACATTAATGATTTACGAAAAATAATTCCCCAAAATATTCGTATGGATATATCTAAAAAAAATATTGATGTTGAACAATTGAAAGGTTATGGAAATATAGTAGAAATAGGCACAGATATTATTAGATTATTCACCTTTGAATCTCATATAGGTGAATTATCTAACATAGCTATAAAAAATAATACATCCTTTAATTTATCACCTATAACACTTGATGATATATTTGTGTATTTAGTAGGGAATTCTACAAAACATCATTAAAATAATATTAAAAAGATTAAGAAAAGTTGAAAGAAAGAAAGAAAATTTAATTAAATTGAATTTTAATCTTATTTAATTCTTCTAATGCTTTAGCAATATCTTCATCAGTTTCATTTCCATACATCACCAACAAACGGTCATTATTTTTAAGAATATAATCTGAAATAGATTTTGTTGAATTTCCATTAATGAATGTTCTTAATTTGTTATTATTATCACTGCAATATTCTGTTCCATTAGTAAAGACCAGACAATTATTTTTCTCGTCTATATCCATTTTGATACTTTTTAAAAAATCTGCAAAAGTAACATTGGTCGCATGTCTATGCAGTGTAGTGCCATCACCGTTCTCAACATGAATATAATCTGATTGTACCTGGTATTTTGGTTGGCTAAAATCTATATTTTGGCCATTTATTTTAACTAAAAATGCAGCATGTTCATGTGCAGAACCCAAAGGTCCAAAACCGGCAACAGATTGAGTATTTTGAGAAAATATATAAATTGAAATTCCAGCAATAATGACAACTGCAGCTATAATTGGAAGAATAACTGTTTTTATGTTTTTACTCCTTTTTTTTCTTGTTATATCGAAATAGCTCTTTTTCTTTTTATTATCATCATCTTTTTTATTGTTCTTTTTCTTTTTATTTGACATGATAAATTGATGATTGATTTGAATAATATTGTATTATATAGCACTTTCGGAAACAGGGAAATGAACTGTTTTAAGAATACTATTCAAATACTATTTAAAATATAATAATTTTCTTCAGTAAATAATATGATAGTAAAAAGTTCTATATCTTTTCATTTAATTTGGATATAAGGAAGGGATTAAATATCGATAGGACATAAATGTAAGCAATAATGTATAATATCTTATTTTAATTTTTATTTAAATTTTTCATTATTTAAAATCTATATCTAATATTTGTGTCTAGCTATAAATAATATCTCTTTCACTAAAGTAAATCTACAATATCTAATGTATATTTTAATTAATTATATATAATATAATATAATGAAGTCTTAATATTAAATATATTTATTTATTAATTTATTTATTGCAATATTATTATATCACAATATTGGATTGTCAAACATTATTATCACGTAAGATTTTATTGAATTGTAAGAATTAAATATTATAAACTTTATCTAGTAGAACAATTATACTTTAATAACAAATTTAGAAATTAAAGCCAATTAAGAGAGAAATTAATTAATTTAAACAGCAAAATACAAAAAGAAGGAAACAATTGTATAGATAAATGTTTTTTTTTATAAGCCCTATAGGTCTTGGTCATGCAGCAAGAGATGTAGCAATAATTCATAATCTAAAAGTTAAAAATGATAATAAAGTAAATTTTGTCACTGGCTCTGCAGCATATACATTTTTAAAAAGTTATGGATGTACAGCCTTTAATTTATATGATCCACCTAAGTTTGAAATTGAGTCTGGAAAACTAAATCATTCCTTTAGATGGTTAATAAAGTATTTGTTATATTATAAAAAATGCAAAAAAATTGCAACAGAAATTATAGATGCGAATCTTGAAAAACTAATAGTCAGTGACGAAGACTTTGCATCAATTTCTATAGCTGAGGAAAAAAATCTAAGACGAATTCTTATTACAGATATAATTAACACTAATTTTACCAAAGGTATAACCTCACTAATAGAAAAAAAAATGAACAAGAAATTATGTCAAATTATAAAGAATTGTGATTGCGTAATAATACCTGATTATGGATATGATACAGAAAATTTTAGATATGTTGGACCAATTGTAAGAGAAATTCTTGAGAGTAGGGAAAGTTTACGTAACAGATTTAATTTTACTAAAAAAACAATTGTTGTAAGTGTTGGTGGAACTGACGCTGGAAAATATTTAATAGAAAAAGTTATTGATTCTTTTAGAAGACTAAAGACAAAATTAGATATAGACCTTATTGTTGTAACTGGGCCCACTCTAGAAATAAATCCATCTGAAGACTTTCATTTATTAGGATATGTACCTAATTTGAATGAATATATTTATGCTTCTGACTTAATAATATCATTAGCGGGTAGATCTACGATGGACGAATCAATAGTTTATAACATTCCTGGAATATTTATTCCTCTTAAAAATCATTATGAACAAGAAGAATGTGCCAAAAGACTGGGCTTTAAATATAACGATATATTAAGACTGGATCAATTAATTGAAGAAAAAATTAGCTCAAATTCTGATATGAGAAAAAATAAAGTGAACAATGGAGCAAAAAAAGCAGCAGAGATCATATCAAGTTTTATTTAGATGTTATACATTAATAATATAACAAAAATTACAGTAGGATAGATATAGCATATGACTGAAGTTATTGTTGCAAAATTTGGAGGAAGTACTATTGGCCAGAATGGTGATCAAATTCCTACTGTGATAGAAAGAATAAAGGCTATGAGAAAAGAAGGGAAAAAAATTGTAGCTGTTTTTTCTGCACCATTAATGGAACATGAAGGAAAAGTAAAATCTATGACAGATATTGCTATACATATTGGTAGAAAATACGCTTCTGGTCAAACAGTAGATACAAATATTTTGTATAAAACATATTTAAATATAGCCAGAAAATATTTATCCCCAAAATATTTTGAAGAATTTGAATTTCATCTTAATAAGTTTTATAATTATGTTACATCTTCGTTAAATTATGTTGCTGAAAATAAAAGGTTTATTGATGTTACCAGATCAAGAATACTTGCATATGGAGGAGAAATTACCATGTCATATCTTATGGATTACATAATGAGAAGTAATGAGTTAAAATGTGACCATGTTGATATTGAGAGATGGCCCATCATTACTGATGATAATTTTGAAGCAGCTAATTTCATGTTAGAGGAATCTAAAGAACATAAAGAACATTTTCTTAAATTACTAGAAGAAAATGAAGTAATATCTATTGGAGGCTTCATTGGAAAAACAATTGATGGACTTGAAACAACGTATGAAAGGGGAGGATCTGATAGAACTGCAGCAGATATTGCAATAATTCTACATGATGAATTTAAAGTACAGATAGATTTCGAAAAAGATAACATTGTATTAAGCGCAGATCCAAAAATAGTAAAAGAAGAATTGGAATCTATACGATATTTATCATATAATGAGGCAAGATTAGCTGGTATGTTTGGTATGAAGATTTTAGATCCTATTGCAATTAAGGAAATTGATGACAATAATTTTGATATCCCTATAGTAATTACATCACTAATGAATCCTTCTGATATTACCATAATTGAGAAATCTTTGATTAATAGAAAATACAACGTTTTAGATATTGTAGAAAATAAAGAGGAATATGATGAGGATGGTGATGATGATGATAATAGTTCATTAATAAAGATTGTAACAGGAAAAAGAAATTGTGCTATAGTCAGAATGGAAAGTATTGCGGCTTCTTATTTAATTGCATCACTTGAAAAGGACAAACAATACTATAATTTCTTAAAATTATCACCTTTTAAAGTTGATGATATAGAAATTACAAGATTGCTCTTTCTTGATGCAGACTATGTCAAACGTCATCAACGTCATTTTAAGGCTTTTTATCCAAAAGTCGAATTTGCTTATGGGAAAGGTGTAGTTACGCTAATAGGAGATATGATGTGGAAAATGCCAAAAATTGTTTCTACTGCAAGTAGAACTTTAGGCGATTATGATATCAATATACTGAATTTGGATGCACAAGAAGAAACATCAAGAATTCTTATAATAGTAGACGACATAGATAACAATGTTGCAAATGCTATAAGAGCAATACATTTACAAAGAAATAAAACCGATTTAAAAATTACTCACAACAATTAAACGTTATTAGTATTAAAGAATGAAAATTAAATGGACGATAGAAATATTATTTGGATTGATGGTTTTTTATATGAAAGTCAAGATGCTAAAATACATATTTTAACACATTCTTTGCATTATGGTACTGCTGTATTTGAAGGAATAAGATGTTATAAAACACAGAAAGGATTAGCACTATTTAGATTAGAAGATCATTTGAAGAGGTTATTTAATAGTGCAAAAATATATTTTATGAATATTGAATATTCAATGAAGGAATTAGAAGACGCAATAATTAAGACAATTAAAAAAAATGGATTAGATGAATGTTACATAAGACCTTTAGTTTATTTTGGTCATGGAAAAATGGGAGTTTATCCATTAAATAATAAAGTTTCAGTCTCAATAGCTGTCTGGAAATGGGATGAATATTTGAAAAAGGAAAGTGACGAACAAGGAATAAGACTCATGGTATCAGGATGGATGAGAATTGATGGACGAACCATGCCAGTTCATGCAAAAGCAACAGCTAATTATGCTAATTCAGCATTAGCTAGAATTGAAGCAATCAAATCTGGCTTTGATGAAGCTATACTGTTAAACACTGCAGGAAAAGTAGTGGAAGCAAGTGCAGAAAATGTTTTTATCGTAACAAATAAGACATTGATAACTCCTCCAATATCATCTGGTTCACTGGAAGGAATAACCCGAGATACAGTATTAGAATTGGCAAAGGAAGACAGTATTGTTACAGAAATTCGGGATATATCCAAAGATGAACTATATTTAGCAGATGAAATTTTTTTAACTGGTACAGCGGCAGAAATAAAGTCAGTGGGTGAAATTGATAATAGAATGATAGGAAATGGAAAAACTGGAACAATAACAAAAAGAATGAAGAAATTATTTGAAAAAGTTACAAGAGGAAATCATAAATACAGTGAAAAATGGTTGATATACCTATCTGATAACTGATAAAATCAATTATAAAAAAATAAATAAATATTAATTTTTATAATTTTGATTGTTTGAAAAAAGTTACTGCCTGCTCTGATCATCATTATCTAAAGAATGATTATTTAGATTGGTATGATATTGAAAATCTTGTAAAGAAAACTGTCCTAAATATAAAAAAAATCAACAAGAAGAAATACGATCTAATTATTGGTATAAAAAATGGAGGCATAATTCCTGCAATATTAATTGCACGAGAATTAGATATTAATTATATTGAATTTATTACTGTTAAAAGGAATAAAATATTAAAGTTTAGTAAATTTCACAAAGATAAAAAGTCTTCTTTATTAATAATAGATGACATTTATGATACTGGAAAAACTTTTTCCATTGTAAATGAATATTTCAAAAGAGTAGAATATGATTATGCATGTCTTGTAAGTAGATATAAAATTCCAGATAATAATAACAAAATAGTAACTGGGAAAGTTTTGAATCACAAGAAATGGATTGTATTTCCGTGGGAAAATGGATAATGGATAGCCAGAATATTTATTTATTCATACATTATATTTTATGTAGTTGACTATAGATCTATGTCAAATATTATGTCAATGAATTAATTAAAGTATTTTGCACTTAAACTATGAGAAATAATCAAAAAATAGGAGTTTGGCTTATAGCTGGTATATTTTTTACAGCAAATATACCATCACTATTAGAACAAACTTTTGCACAAACAACTATTAATGGTGCAGGAGCAACCTTTCCATTTCCTTTAATAGATACATGGAGAGTAGAATACCAAAACATCAAACCTGATGTAAATATTAACTATCAATCTATCGGTAGTGGTGGAGGAGTGAAACAATTTATTGAGAAAACAGTAGATTTTGGAGCTACTGATGCCCCACTCAATGCAGAGGAAGAGAAAAAAGCTATAGGTGCAGTACATATTCCAGAAACTATTGGTTCTGTAGTAGTGGCATATAATTTACCACAAATAGCAGATAAGGAATTAAAGTTAACAGGTCCTATTATTGCTGATATATTCATGGGAAAGATAACTAAATGGGATGATCCTAAAATAAAAGAAATTAATTCAGGATTAGAATTACCTTCAGAGGACATTGTAGTTGTACATAGATCAGATGGATCGGGAACTACATTTGTTTTTACTGATTATTTAGCAAATGTTAGTTCTGTATGGGAAACAACTATGGGTAAAGGAAAATCAATTCCATGGTCTACTGGTATAGGAGCTCCTGGGAATGAAGGAGTTAGTGGATCTATAAAGAGTACTCCTAATTCAATTGGATATATAGAACTGTCATATGCTCTGACTACAGATACAAAATATGCCCATATTCAAAATAAAGAGGGTAGTTTTATAAAACCATCTCTTAATTCAACAGCCGCTGCAGTTTCTTCTGTTGCACCTACTCTTCCAAAGGGAGATGAGTCGTGGAAAGATATTTCAGTAGTAAATGCACCAGGAAAATATTCTTATCCAATAGCTAGTTTTTCATATCTACTGCTATTCAAGGAATTAAGTACAAATTCTTCAATTGATGAAACAAAAGCTAAAGATCTGGTAGACTTTATATCATGGGGAATTACAGATGGACAATCATTTGCATCAGACTTGGGATATGTTCCTTTGCCTAATGAGGTAGTTAAACTAGACCAAGAGACATTAAAATCATTGACATATAAAGGAAGCCCAATATTACAATAATTCCTCCTTTTTTAATATTTTTATTAAAATGTTTCAACAAATTCTTGTAGTTATTTCGTATTTATTGATGATTAGTTAGTCTAAACAATAGATTAAAAATTAATTCATTACATAAATTATTATTCATTAATGATATTAAGATAAATAATGATTGCAGATTTTAGATTGTACTATATCTGAAAAAGAATTAACTATATTTAATAAGCTAATGAACAATACAAAACAATAGAATAATCTTTCTAGTAATTAACAGTTAATACTTTATCTCCATTAACTTTATTTCATAGAATATGTTTAATTTTTCTTCTTCCTAAAGTCATTCTAAGGCTTGATAATTTAACTATACATATTAAATAATAATAGCACAGTGTTACACAGTGTTGCACAATGATACTTGATCCAAAATTATTATAATATATTTACTACTTTATTATTAGTTAAAAGGATCGTTATTAAATTACCAAGTTATGTCCTATAGTGTGAAGGTCTTTTTTCTATAGAAATAACTTCACCTATTGTTTGATTTAAAGCTTCTTCTGCTATATCACTGGCATGTTCTGCAGTACGCCTTAGATCTTCAAGTAAAAGTTTTATGAAAATTTTATATTGATTAAATTTCCCATGATCAGTATTATCCAATAAAGATATGATAGTATCTTCAAGAATTTGTACATTTTCTTTTCTATCGACTATTTTATCTGCCATTAAATAATCTCTTCTCAAAAAAGCTTCGACTGAATCATTTAGATCTTGCAAAGATAAATCACTCATTTTTTTAATATTATCCAGAATTTCATCAGGGATCTTTTCTTTTATTGAAAGAGATTTTTCTGCAAATTTAGAAGCATGATCTGCGATTCTTTCGATACTTTTTACTGCTAGTCTATAACTTAAACAATCAGAAGTTTTTTTTAATCCAACGTCATTTAATATTCTTTCATTTTTTGTTGCAATGACTAGATTTCTTAGTATATAAAGACTAAACCGATCAACTTCATCATCAGATCTGATGATAGCATTAGCTAATTCAGAATTTAATTCAGATAATGCTGCCATTGCATCTCTGTGCATAGAAGTGGCAAGAAGAAACATCCTTCTGACTGCAGTATTCACTGAAAGTTCGGGAAGTGTAATCAATACTTGAATTGTTATCAAATCAGATGAATCAGCAATTATTTCTGTGCCAACAAGATTCCTACGAACTACTTCTCTTGCACCTTCACGTTGTACCGGGTTAATTCTTCCCAATTTAGATTTAAGATTTATTATATTATAGCCAGCAAGATACATTGAAACTATTTTTCGTTTTAGGGAATTAGCACCTTCTTCTCTTAATACTTGTACCGTTGCTTCATCAACTGATTCAATTGAGGATCTTGTAATGTCGGATATTATAGATAAAGTATTATTTGGCTCACGAATGATAGTCACAGGATCGCCAGCCTTTAAATTTAATTCATTTACCCATTTTTTAGGTAAGGATAATACGAATGTTGATTTACCTGTAAACTGTATCTTTCTTACTTCATTGCCATCCATATATGTAGCCAACAATGTAATAAATAGTAATAATACATGTATAGTTTATGATTATTTAGAATGTAGGTATATAGGTTTCTATATAGTATATATAGAGAACTAAAGATATAATAGATCTTAAATTATGATTCATTTAGGTATCTTTAGAAGTAGCTATATTCTGTCTACGTGTCAGCACTCGTAAACCAACATTTAATCCTAAAATAAGAAGAATCAATATCATAGCAGCACCCCATCCATGAGCATGAGCAGATTCATAAGGTAGAGATGCCAATCTCCATATTCTTAATGGAAGAGCATCCACAGGTCCAGTAAATGATGAAAAGTACAAACTTGTTCCTAGTATAGTCATAATTAATGGAGCAGTTTCTCCAGCAATTCTTGCTATTGATAATACTATTCCAGTTATAACTCCACTAGTTGCTGTCTTTAGTACTATAAATATAGTAATTTTCCATTTGGGGGCTCCCAGTGAGTGAGCCGCCTCTCTAAGAGAATCCGGCACCATTTTAAGGCTTTCTTCAGTTATTCGAGTAACAATTGGAATCATTATTAAAGATAATGAAAAGGCTCCTGCTATAATAGAAAAAGAACCAATAGAAATAACTATTATCATATAACTTACAATACCAACTATAATTGAAGGTAATCCTGTTAAAACATCAGCAAAAAAACGGACAGCAAAGGCAAATTTATTGTTGCTTTTTGCATATTCAGATAGATAAATTCCAGCAAAAACCCCTATAGGTACAGCAATAATAGATGCTAAACTTACTACGATTAAAGTTCCTTGTATAGCTGGGCCTATACCTCCTTTACCAGACCCAATTGAACCAGGTTTTTGAGTAAGAAATTCAAAACTAATAGCAGAAGAACCATTTTTAAAAACTTCGAAGAGAATACTACCAAGAGGAATTATAGCAATAATAATACAAAATGCACACAAAATTGTTACTAACTTGTCAATGTATATTTTTTTATTAGATGTTTTTGACATCATTTCATGAACGTTATTTCGCCTTTTGATATAATCATTATTTTCCTTCTTGGTTTTAGATGACATGTATCATATTCGTCCTCCAGGATTAGAAGTTTTTACCATCTTGTAGACTAAAAGTCGGGCCACTACGTTTATTACCATTGTAAGCAAAAGTAGAACAGCTCCAAGACCAATAAGTGCAGATAAATGTAATTCTGATGCAGCTTCGTTAAATTCATTTGCTATTAAACTAGACAAAGTTTGACTTTGTGAGAAAAGAGAAGTTGGAATAGCATTTAATCCTGTTGCATTACCTATTATCAAAGTAACTAAC
>JBIOXM010000327.1:0-12748 GCA_044869655.1 Nitrososphaeraceae archaeon
TTCTACGTTTTCCTCTAATTTCAACAACATCACCAGTAGAAACTGCTAAAGAATCCATGGTATCATAATCAATTCTTGCTATACCTCTACCAACATCACGAGTATAAGCTTCCAGCACTTTTAGTGAAATACTATTCTGGCTCAATGTTATATGTCTCAATTCTCCTAAATTCACATAATAATCTTTGGTTAAATTAGTAAAAAATATCAGATCGATATAGACATCTAATGATGTAATTAATGAATAAAACTAAAAAAATTTTAATATCCAATATAGTAATCTAATATAATATTATTTTTTTCTTTTTTAAAACACAAAAGTTAAAATCACCTAATTGAAACGATTACTATAGAACTATTTTGGGTAAACGAACGCTCGTACGTAGAAGAGGAAGAGGAGGAAAGCAGTTCAGGGCTATTACAGTAGGAAAGATATTACCTGCTAGATATCCTAACTTTAAGTTAGAAGAACAACATGAAGGAAAAATTGTAGACATAATACATGAAAGAGGAAGAGATGCTCCTTTAGCTAAAGTAGAATTTGATAATAACAATATATCTTATATTCCAGCCCCAGAAGGTACTTCGGTAGGCAGTATTATTAAAACAGGGATGGGTGCTCCTGCAACTTCAAAAAATATTTTATCATTAGAATCAATTCCTGATGGAACTTTAATTTGTAATATAGAAAAAAATGCCGGAGATGGAGGAAAATTAATTAAAGCTGCAGGATCATCAGCTATCGTCTTTTCACATTCTTCCGAAGGTGTAACTGTAAAATTGCCTTCAGGGAAATTTTTACTGATTAATCAAAAATGTCGGGCAATGATAGGAGCTATTGCTGGTGCTGGAAGAAAAGAAAAACCCTTTTTGAAAGCTGGAAATAAATCAATCTATATGAAATCCAGAGGTAAATTATATCCACATGTAAGAGGAATTGCACAAGCAGCTGTATATCATCCACACGGTGGAGGAAGACATCAACATATAGGACGTCAATCATCAGTAGGTAGGACTACGCCTCCAGGAAGAAAAGTAGGAAATATTGCTCCTAGAAAGACTGGAAGAAGTAGACTAAAGGATCGCAGATAGATACAGCATCAATCTTTTTTATATTTATTTTAGGAATAATTAAATTTTTCATTTATAGGCTTTAAAATTAAAGACCAAGAGAAGAACAGCTTCTAATAATAACTATTGACCAAATATATATACACATATAAGATTATTTATCTTATCAACAAACATAATAACGCTTTCTGAACATGAAGTCTATTTTCCGCTTCTTTCCAAATGACTGATGATTTTCCATCAATCACCTCCGAAGTAACCTCTTGGTCTCGTTTTGCAGGAAGACAATGCATAAATATTGCATCATCTTTCGCATGATTCATAAGTTCAGAATTAACTTGATATTTAGGTATAAATATATTCTCACGAATTATTTTTTCATCATCTTTCCCTAAAGAGACAAATGTATCAGTAACTACTATATCTGCGTCCTGTACTGCAATTATAGGCTCATTTGTTACTATAATTCTAGAACCAGTTTTTGCTGCTTCTCTTTTCGATATTTTGACTATCCATTCTGGAGGTTCATATCCCGAAGGGCAGGCTGCAGTAATATTTATTCCTGTTTTAGCACAACCAATTAAAAGATCATTACATACATTAAATCCATCTCCTATCCAAGCAAGATTTAATCCAAAAAAATTTTTTTTGTATTCTCGAATGGTTAAAAGATCAGCCAAAATTTGACAAGGATGAAATAGATCGGATAATCCATTAATAATAGGTATAGATGAGTATTTAGATAATTTTTCTAAATCCTGATGATCATAAACCCTAGCCATTACACAATCCAAATATAATGACAATGTCCTTGCTGTATCTTCTATTGATTCTCCTTTTGATAATTGCAAATCATTTGTTCCGAGATAGATAGCATGACCTCCCAGTTGCAACATACCTGTTTCAAAACTAACTCTAGTACGGGTAGACGGTTTTTGAAAAACCATTCCTAATGTTTTACCTTCAAGTAATTTTCTAGAGGATTCTATGTTCGTTTCTTTTTTAAGATTAGTGGCAAAATCCAATATTGATATAATTTGGTTTAGGTCCAGATCTTGTAAGCTAAGGATATGTTTATTCTTTAAGGAGTTCATCTAAATCATCGTCGGAAAGATACTTAACTTCATTTTTGTGTTTATTTTTGTTTTTCTCGGATATTTCACTCTTGTTTATAGTGTTTTCTTGATTGTTCTTATCTGAATATGGTTTGTCTTGATTATTTTGTTTATTTTTTTGATCTGTTGTTGGAGAAACTTTATCGCTATTTTCTTGGGATTTCCGTTTACCAAATAATGAAGAAAAGAAACCTTTTTTCTTTTCATTTTTATTTTCTGTTATTTCTTTGGTAACAGAATGTTTCTCATTATCAAGAGGAGTTTTAGAATCTTCCTTTTTTTCAGTCACTTTTTCAGATTTATCAAATTTTGATTCATTTTCTAAGTTAATAATAATGTTATTATTTCTTAGGTCATCATCATCAACTTTTTTCTCTTCTTCTTTTCCTTCAATTTTAGATATTGCATTATCATTATTACTACTAATAGGATCTAAATTGGAAGAAGAAAATTTATCTTGATGTAATTCTTTAATATTATGAATAGATTCGCTATTAGAGATATTATTTTTGGATATGATATTTGGTAACTTTTCATTATTTCGACTTTCATTTATAATATAATTATTTGTAATTTCTTCTGAAATTTGAGACCCAAATAATGATTCTATGAAAGTATTAAGATTAAATGGAATTATATCATCATAGTTTTGACCTACTCCAAGATAAATAATAGGTTTAGAAGTGAGATATGTAATTGAAATAATTGATCCTCCTTTTGCATCAGCATCTGTTTTTGTTAAAATTGATGCATCGAATTTAGTATATGCAAAGAATTCTTTTGCTTGATATATTGCATCATTTCCTGCCAAAGAATCTCCTATAAAAATTTTTAAGTCTGGTTTAACTACCTGAACAATTTTACTAATTTCATCCATGAGATTTTTTGCAGTTTGCATTCTTCCAGCAGTATCAATTAAAATTGCATCTACTCTGTGTTTTTTTCCATATTCAACTGCATCTCTTGCAACTGCAGATGGATCCGCTCCATATCTTTGATGAATCATTTTCAGTGATAATCTTCTAGCATGTTCACCCAGTTGTTCTATAGCACCTGCTCTATGAGTATCACTTGCTGCTAATACAACAGACAACCCATTTTTATGTAAAAGATTAGCAACTTTGGCTACAGTAGTTGTTTTTCCAGTTCCGTTAATTCCTAGAAAAACTACTATAAACGGGCTCCCTTTATTTTCTTTTTTGGATTTAATTTCTTTAACTAAGTCCAGAGTTCCTGACTTGGTAAGAATTTCATAAATAGATTTTTGGACATGAAATTGAATTAATTCTTCTGGTGTTTTATCTTTTTCAACAGATAGACCCAATAATTTACTTTTCAAACTAGCAGAGATATCATCTATAACTTCCTGGGCTACATCACTTTCTAGCAATGCAATTTCAAGATCAAATAGAGTATTTTTAAGGTCTTTTTCAGAAATTTCTTTTTTACTGATATCAGAAATAATATTTGAAAAAGCTTTTTTTAATTTATCAAACATATATAATCATACACAAAAGTAATTTAAATTACAGTGTATTATGTTTTCTTTTTTGCATTTATTAAATATATTATGAAGTTTGTTGTTGCAACATAGAATTTACTTGATGTTGGATCTGTTCAAGTTGAGAAGTTATTTGTTTCTTCTGTTCTCTTAATTGATTTAAGCCAATCTCAAATTCCTTGATTCTTGACTCTATATAGTGTAGAGTATCTTCATGTGTTTTTTCTATTGTAACTCCGGCACCAATATTAACCAATAATTTATCAATTGAAGGAATATTTGTTTTTAAATATACTCCTACCCCAATTGGCATTAATGCTTCATTCTCTTTATCTAGGGGAATATTTTGAAGAGCATATGAGGCAAGACGAGCTTCTTCAATTAATTTTGTAACTGTAGATTCTCTTTCTAATACTTCATTAAGATAAAGTTCTAGTGTTCTGGAATGCTGAACTAACTCATTGACTCTTTGTTCAATTGCTGATTTATTTGTATTAGCTTTATTGCTCATCTATACTGAATTATTTTAAATCCATTTATAACTGTGACTCAAAAGGAAAAAGATAAAAAAATTAGAATTTTTCATATGATAGTTAAAGGGTAGAAACTTTCATCAATTCAGCGATCTTTACCTCCATTCCATATCGATCTTGATTATTTTTCATATGATGATATATTCTAAGTAAATCGAAAGAGTTTTTTACAAGATTAAAAGTACCTGTAATTTTCATTAATATAAACTTGAAAACTAATGGATATATACTAAAATGCTTAAGAACTTCTTCTCTATATTTTTTAAAATTATTCAAATTATTTATAAAGAGATCCGCACAGATTGTTGAGGGGATTATGCCTTCACCAAGCAATGGATAAACTGTACCAATGGATTCTCCAACTCCTATAGACTTTTTACCATCATAAAATGGTTCTGATTTCGATGGTGGACTAATTCTTACAGGTCTCCCATTTTTTTTAATTATCTCACATTTGTATTTCTTTAGAAAGTTTTCAACAAAGAGATTGTGATTTTTTCTTGTAAAATCACCAGCACCTATATGTGCATACCCATTTCCTAATGGAAAATACCAGAAATAGCCAGACATAGAAGGAAATCCTTTCAGATAAAAATCATCATATGGAATATTATTATTATTATCATATTTGACTTTATATTGAACACAAGGTATCCACATTTCGTAATCAAGTTTAGGAAGATAATTCCTGTGAAAACCAGTAGAATCTATAATTAGATCAAAGTCAGCTTCTAAATTTTCCTTTTTTGGTGCTTTTCCATATTTAATTTCTGTTCCTTTTATCATATCTTGAATAAGTTTTAATTTATCATAACTAACCATACCTTTTAATCCAATATCAATATGCTTGGTTTCACCAAGGTCTACGCTCATATTTTTACCATCATGTAAGATATAGTTATCAAAGTCTAGGCTACATTTTTTTGTATAATTTACCATAACATTTTTGCAGGTAGCCCAAGCGCAAACTGCATCATGTTCTTCTTCTTTCATTCTTTCAAATCCAACTATATGAATATCATGATTATTACTAAGTTGATTCATTAAATATGCTCCTGCAACGCCAATTCCCACCACAGCAATTTTCATTGATAAAATATTATTATCCAAAAATAAAAATATATTGCGAAAAAATTGAACATATACCACTAGTGAAAAAGAAAAAAGAAAAAGAAATGCCAGGTTCTGCAAGGGCAGGTATAGCTATTTTGGTATTAGGAGCGATACTTCTCGGTATAGGATATTATCAAGATAGAGGAGCACTTTCTTTATATGGATTAATAATGTCCATTTGTGGATTTAGTTTGTATATGATTTCATCGATTTATATTTCAAGAAAAAATAATAAAGCAAAAGGATCTTATTCTAAATAGATAGCAGGTTTATATGGTCTTGAAAATCTAGACTTTGATTTTGGATCAAATTTATCCTTTTCTTCTTCTGAGTAAACATTTATTCGAATATTTTCAAATTCGATTTCATTAGATATTAGCTTCTCTGAATCTTTTATGATAGAAATTTCGTCCAATGAGTTCAAATTTAATCTATTATTTCTTGCTTCAACAGATTCAGAAAGAATATCTTCTACAGTTTTTTTAACAAAAGAAGGATCCTTTTTTGCATAAGAAGTTTCAGGATCTTGTATTAATTTTTTCATTATATTGCCAAAATTCCTTTCATTAGTTAAAGTAATTATTTTAAGAATTTTTTGATAAATTTTTTGTTTACCAGAAGATGAGCAATATATATATATAGTATGTGGTAATTTTCTAGTTACTTTAATAATATTAGATATATCTAATGTTAATCTCTTTATAAATTCATCTGATTCCTCTGATAATGGATCGATTTTTTCATTGAAAACAGTGGGCCATTTTGAAAAAACGATTGAAGATCGGCTACCTAAATTATTCCAAATTTCTTCAGATATAAATGGAGCAAATGGAGATAATAATTTTATTCTAATAGAAAAACAAAGGATTAGTATTTTATTTACCATATTATCATTACTTCGTTTTTTAGCATTAATCCGTTTTTTATACCAATGAATATGTTGATCGAAAACGTACAAGATATTATGAAGAGCTTCACGTATACGTAATGTTTCCATTGATCTTGTGACGTTATTTATTAGCCTTTGTAATTTACTTATTAACCATCTATCTTCTAATTGCAAAGAATATTCATTTTCAGATATATCCAAATAAAGTAATTCATCTAATGATAAATTTGGGTTTGATACTTTATTGTAAAAATTAGACTTCAAAATCTGTTGTGAAAGAGTGTAGAATTCTAATAATTTTATTCTAATAGATCTTGCAGTATCAAAGGAAAAATCTGCATCCTGAAGAAGCTCAGATGAAATCAATATTGCTAGTCTAATTGTATCTGCTCCATATTCTTGTATTGCTGTTCTTAAAGGTATTATATTTCCTAACGATTTTGACATCTTTTTTCCTTCCATTAAAACAGAACCATTGACGACTATTTGATGTGGCCAAAATTTCTTCTCAAAAATAGCTATATGATTAAAAAGAAAGAAAGAAAGATGATTTGGAACCAAATCTCGTCCAGAATGCCGAGAATCAACTGGATAGAAATAGATAAATTCGTCTCTAATTTCTTGTATTAATGATATGGAAAGATTACAATTTTTTGCTATATCCTGAACATTTCCACTTCCTAATAATATATAGTCAAAAAAAGACTCATTAATATTATTTAGATTTTTTGTCATTGAATATTTTTGTTCATTAATGAATTTTGATATTATATAATAAGCCATGTAAATAACTGAATCAGATAAACTTTCTATTATCCATTCATGATCCCATGGGAGTTTTGTTCCAAGACCTGATTTTCTTGCACAAGCTCTTTCCTTTAACCAGTCAACTACATTGTGAAATTCTTGTCTAAGATCCTCAGGGATAATACTTAATTCATCTATATAATTATGTACTTTATGCTTCCATTCTTTATCTTTATAATTGATAAACCATTGATCATTTAATAACTTGACAAAACATTCATTACCACATCTACATTTAATTGGTTTATTAACAAATTCATAAAAAATTTCAGCTAAATGTTTTGTAGCAAGCAAATAGTTTTTTATTTCTTCTTTTGCTAATTGAACATCCATTCCAGAATATTTTCCTGTATTAGGTAACATCTTGCCTTGATAATATTCTAGGTGATAGACTTCACTTGTTGCTTTTTCCAGACCTAAATCGGATTGATTGCTAATTTTGAACTTTGATATTGAATCTTCTACACATGATATTAAACTATCACCATTTAAATTAGCTACTTGAATTCCTATAATTTTTATTGGATTTATTTGTGATAAGTCAATATTAAATGAATGTAAATTTGTTTCTTTTTTTAAGTCAATAAGAGCTTGAAAATCATATGGAGCATGACCAGGTACAGACATTACTATTCCAGTTCCTGTATCAGGTTTTACAAATTTTGCAGGAAGAATAGGAATATCTATATTTCTAATAGTATCTGTTGCAAATTTACCGATTAATTCATTTCCTTTGATGGTTCTATTGATTTTTATACTATGATTAAGAAATTCTAATTTTGTTGAGGCTTCTTTAGTAACAATCCATTGTTCAGCATTATTATCTACATCTATTATAAAGTATTCAATATTAGGATTTACCCATAGATTTGTGACTCCAAATATAGTTTCAGGTCTTAAAGTAGCAGTTGGAAGTATTATATTGTTATCTGCTAACCTAAACTTTATTAAGACATATTCACTAAATTCTGGTTCTACATCTCCAATAGTATCATGCTGACTTACAGGATTTTTATCATATGGACACCATCCTACAGGATGAGAACCTTGTACAATTAACCCTTTTTTTTGTAATGTTTTAAACTGCCAAGTAATGAATTTCGAATATAATGTATCAATGGTTGTAAATTCTCGTCGCCAATCGATAGAATAACCCATATCTTGCATTCCTAATTTTATCTCATTATGAAAAAACTTTGCAATATTTTTTGGTTCTTTAAATGATTTGATGATATTTTCAGGTACATTATATAAATTTTTAAACGTTCCAATTAAATCTTGATCTTCTGTGATTACTCTTTTGGACATAGCTAAGATAGGAGTTCCCGTATAGTGAAATCCCATTGGAAATAATACATTATAGCCTTTCATTCTCATATATCTAGCATGAACATCCGCTAGTGAATATGTTCTCCCATGTCCTATATGCTGTGGAGAATTAGGATAGGGAAATGCAACAGTTATGAAATACTTTTTTTTATTAGTATTATCATAATCGGCTTCAAACAGATGTTCTTCTTTCCATCTAGACTTCCATTTTGCCTCCAGTTCTTTCCAATTAATACTATTATCCTCATTTATTTCTCTACTATCCAGATTATTTCACCTCTTGAGTGTTTCACTAATATATCTCTCTGATGAATTTAAGACCTCTTCAATTCTATTCTTAAATCTGCCTCCGCCTTGACCAAACTTTGAATCTCCTCCTCCAGAACCACCTAAACTAATAGAGATGGTTCTTGCTATTTTTCCTGCATTAAAACCATATTTTCTTGCAGTTTCCCCAACAAAAACTATTACGCGTATGCCTTCTCCTTCTCCTTTGGAGATTAGTGAAATATATATCAGAAACGGATCAAGGCTAATGGATTTTTCTCCTATTGTAATATGGAATTCTTCATCTAATTCATCATCATATGTTGTAAATAATTTTACCCCATTTGATGATATTTGTTTACTATTAGTGGATATAGATTTGGCTAGAATTGGAGAAGTTTTTCGTAAAAGAATTTTTATCTTTGTTTTAAGCTTTTCTGACTCTTCTAAATGTTTTGTGAATGAATTTGTTAGTTTTTCTTTACTAGAACCTAATGAGTGAGTAATGAATGAAATACTTCTATCCTGATTTTTAATGTAATCTATAGCAGCTTTTCCCGCAACAAATTCTAATCGAACAACACCATCCTGAATTCTTTCTGATTTGAGAATTTTAATTAAACCTAATTCACCTGTTCTATTGACATGTGTTCCTCCACATGCTTCAATGTCAAATTCACTTACTTTCACTATTCGTACCTTATTTGATGGAACTACTCCACCTTGATATATACGAAAGGAAAATTTTTGTTCACTTTCTCCTCTCTCATATTCTTTTATATCCACATCAAGGTTTTTCATTACAATTTCGTTAGCAGTTTTTTCGATTCTTTCAACTTCATCTTTATTTAATGCAGAATGGTGAGTGATGTCAAGTCTTCCATAATTAACATCTTTAAAGGCAGAGTTTTGCCACACCCATGAACCAAGTGTTTTTCTTGATGAAGAATTTAATATATGAGTAGCTGTATGATGTTTTGTTATTGAATCGCGTCTTGCCTCATCTAATCGACATTTAATCCGTAGCCCCTCTGAAAGAGATGATAAATTTTCTACTCGATGAAGGACAATATCTCCTTGTTTTATGACTTCTAAGACTTTAACATCGCCAATATTTCCCTTATCAGGTTCTTGTCCTCCTCCTCTTGGATAGAAAGATGTTTGATCTAAAATTACATAATTTTCTTTTATTTTTATGATTTGAGCATAAAATTCTCTGATAGAAGAATCTTCATAATACAATAATCTAGTAGGGGGTAAGCCTTCCAATCCTTCTATTGACTGAGAGTAAAGAGATTTTTGGTTAATATTATGTAATTCTGATAGTTTTACATAAAAATTCGAGGGTATCTCAGTTATTACATTAATTTCTTTAAGAAAGTCAGGAGTAATACCATCGGACTCGTACAATCTTATAAGATCATCTACAGTTAATTGTTTGTTATTCTTACGTATTGTAGATGCGATATCTTTCATTCGTTGTCTTGTGCTTGCATATCTATCAGATTCAATTTTAAGAATGGTATAAACCTCTTGCTTATTTTCCTCTAGTTCAGGATACATATTTTTTAGATATTCTACATGTGTATCAATTAGATCTTCAATTTTTATATTCCATTTGAATCTTTCAATAATAGATAAAACTCGACGTAAAAGAATTCTAAGGTTATAACCTCCTCCTACATTAGAGGGTAATGATCCATCAGAAATAGCAAATAACAAAGTCCTAGTGTGATCTGCTATTGTATAAATTGCCTCATATGGCGATACAATTTTTTCGAGATGTTCAAATGGTATTTTCATCTCTTGAGCAATAGTTTTTTTCAATTTTTTTATTTTATCAGATGAGTCATTTTCAATATTGTTGAATTTACTAGATACTAATTTAAAATAGTTCGAGAGAAAATTTTCATCCTTTTGAACTTCAATAAAATTTTCTAAATATTTTATAACTGATCCAAAAGAACAATCATAGCTGGTTGGAGTACCCATTGTAATCCATGAGAATCGTTCCAAACCTGCACCCATATCAATAATCTTATTTTTCATAATTCTATAGTTATTTTCATCTCCTTCGAATTCTGTAAAAACAGCATTACCAAGTTCAAGACCACGTACAAAATACTCTAAAGAACACCCAAAAGCTCCTGCACCCATCCAAATATCTTCTACAAAAGTAATCTCTTCAGGTTTTATTCCCAAAACATTAGTTAATAATCCAAAGTCTAGGTCAATGCAACGATCCTTCCAATATCCTCCAGGTGCATCTGCATTACATGTTTGACCAATCATACAGAAACTAGTATAATGACGGCCGCTTACACCCACGTTTTCAACGTCATTGAATCTTAAACACATTTGTGGTACTACTAAAGGATTTGACGGCAATTCAAAAATAACTTTATTATTCATTATTCTTTGAAAATCTACGATCGATGCAATTGTAAAGTAAAGATCATCTCGCCACCTACAGACTACAGGGTACCGTCTTACAATGGAGTGACCATTTGATTGAAAATATTTTTCAATTTCCTTCCATGCTCCTATATAATCTAGTCTTTTATTTGTTGGAGGATTTCCTATAAAGTTATAGGCCTCATGATCAGGACAGATATTTTTATCTATAAGCGACCAAAAAAATTTTTCACAAAATATACATTTGTTTCGTTTAAAACCTAATCTATCAAATAAAGAAACTCTATAATATTTATCAGGATCAGATGAAAATAGAGTAGAAATCTCTTTTTTACCCAAATTATGCTAACGATTATTATAATCTATATTAATGCTTTTATGAATACAGAAATAAAACTACACTCAAATTAATAAAATGATATTAAATTGATGTTAATTCTTGTTTAAAGATTCTTCGATGAATTTTTGATAGGCTTCTTTAGGAGCAGCGCCGACAGTTCTCGCAATTTCCTTACCATCCTTGAATAATAGCAATGATGGTATAGAATGAATGCCATATTTTACGGCAATCTCTTGATTTTCATCTACGTTAAGCTTGACAGTTTTTACTTTTCCTTCAAGTGTTTTTGACAATTGTTCAACGGCTGGTCCTACCATTCTGCAAGGTCCACACCATTCTGCCCAAAAATCAACAAAAACAGGTAATTGCGATTGTAATACTTCTTTTTCCCATGAGGCATTGTTCACTTGAGTTACACTATGTTCAGTTCCCATATATTTTAATTTGATTGTAGGTTATTTGAATCATACTAAAAATGCAAATTAGAAAAATATAATTATTGAACTCGCTAAATGTATGAACATTATTTTTTATTTGGATAGCATTGTGGCCCCACTTATGCTGAAAAATATGTTTTGGTTGTTTCATGAATCGCCACTACTACTAACCTATTTAGCTAACCTATTGAAGTATCTCTTCTTATACGTAGAGAAATATGATAGATTTGATGTTATTGATAACATGAGAAAGTAGTAAAGATATCAACAAGGACCAAGTTGTAGAATCATTAAATTGTAAAAAAAGAAGCTTAAATTCCTAATTTTCTCTTCACCAAATTCAATAAAATCATCTTTATAGTTTGTTATTTCACTTGAAATCGGACTAAGGGTTTGAAGTCAGTATGAGCTTGTAATTAAAGTTAATTATAAATAGTTGATAAAAAGGTATACCGGAATATTTAAAGTTTTTTTAAAAAAAAGGTGATAAAAATGAGTGTAAATAAAATAAATACTTACAAAATGATATTATTTATATAGTGAGTTTTTTACATGTTAGATATATGACTATTACTAGGTCAATATGATACATAAATAATATATATATGTCTTTTTGAATAGACACTAAAATTATTAATTGAAATAATTAGACTTCTTCATCCAATCTTTTCTTTAAAAGTATTGTAGTTATTTTTGGATCAGCCCTTCCCTTTGTCAGTCTCATTATCTTACCAAGCAAGAAGTTTATTGCGGTAGGATTTTGTTTAGCATCTAACGTTGCCTTTTTCTCTTCTTTGAAAATTCTATCTATTGATTCTAGCAAAATTTTCTCATCATTAATTATTGTGGTCGCCTGTTTTTCTTTTTTTATGATATCAGATGGTAATTCTCCTGTTTTAATAATTCTAGAGATTATGGATTTTGCTGTAGA
>JBIOXM010000328.1:0-2262 GCA_044869655.1 Nitrososphaeraceae archaeon
CAACAAACGAAAGAAAAAAGGCTATTGAAAGATTTCATTCAACCGCAAGCGAGGCTTCTTCATTAGCAAAAATTGCAAAAGTAAAAAAATTAATCTTAACTCATTTTAGTTCTAGATATACTAATCTAAAATTAATAGAAATGGAAGCAAAAATAAATTTTGCAAATATACATGTAGCACATGATCTTGATGTATTTCCTGTACCTTATCCAGAAAAAGTTTAAGTAATCCTAATTTTCAAAATAAAGAGAAAAATTAATTAATTATTTATTTATTTATTTGTACTATTCGTCAATATTCCTTGCTTTGTATTATTGATCACATATTCCGCAGCAATACTAGAAGCGTTGGTATTTTTTAATGTATCAATCAAAAAAGGGATCCGATCTTTGGCAAGATCTTCCAATACAGAAATATCTACAACACTGCTATTTACCTGGTTGATAATAAAATCAATGACAGTTTCTGTGGCATTTGAGTTTTTGGTAATATTAATAACCAATGGAAGAGTAGCCAAACCATAATCCTTGTCTGTAGTTAAGTTATTGAGCTGTGTTGACTCATTATCAGTAATGTTAGATAGATTGGAACCAATTAAATTTTGTGCAAATCCCGCTTTTATTAGTTCAGAATTAATTAAAATCACGGATGCGATTACAATATATATCATTAAACAAACTTGAATTTTTATACTCATCATACTATAACAGATCTCGAAATTTATTAAGATTTCTAATTTAATTTTTTTTAATTTGGTAACATAAACTTTACTTTATTAAGAAAATATGGTCTATAAAAATAGAATAGAATAATATTATATAACAAACTCCTATTCATCCTTTCTATTTTTTCCTTGAGAAATTGACTACTTATATAAGATTTTAATACTAGTTTCAGCAATTGAAGATACTAATAAATTAACGTCAACTATTTTCGCATTTTATATAACATATGAAAATTTTGTTATAAAATGATAATGTGGTCTTTATTCAATAAATATTATATAGTCAAACCTTTCCTAAATCTGATCATAGACAAAGTTAGAAACTATAATTTTAAGAAAACCAATACATACAAAAAGAAAGCATATACAGAGAATTATTAAAACCACATAAGATTATTTAAACAGTCAAGATTTGTGCTAAACTTAAATAATAACCCAGATACGGATTAACTTTGGAAGTACCGAACTTCAGATTGTGTTTTTAGATGTTTTTTATCACATTATAAACAACTAAATGTTCTAAAAAGCAACCAATAATGGGAGATAGGATTCAAAGGTTTATATTTTAATTATTTATTCCATTTTATCTCTTTCTTCAAATACTTCTTTTACAGTCAGTCTGTAATCCATTTGGAGTTTAGGAAAACCACTATATAATAAACTTTGTATGACAATTTCTAAAATTTCATGTCTAGTAGATCCTCTATTTAAAGCGCCATGAATATGTGACTTTAATTGAGGTTGTGCGTTTTCTAATGTTAATAATGATCATATTGAGGTTATTTCTCTTGATTTAATATCCAGTACCTTTCGGCTATAAATTTCTCCAAATGCAAATTCAACACTATATCTCATAATATCATGAAAAGTTTCATTCATTCACTTCTTGAACTATCCTAATACTAACTCACAAGAATGTTCTTAAATTTATTAAATCCAATATTATATTTATTCCCTATCATATCCCAATAAATTCATAGTTGTATTTTAAAATATATAAATATGAGATAATTTTATCCTAATTAATACTAATAGCAGCTTTTGTTAAGTAACATCAAGTTCTGGTTTGTGGAGATGGAAGATCAGGATGTTCTTTCTTAAGATGAATCTTGAGATCTTTTTTGTTATAACAAATTCGATTACAAATTTGACAAACTATTCTTTCGTAGGATTCATCAGACTTATTGATGGTCTTTCTTATTTGATCGATCTGCCTAAAGAAATAACCTTTAAGATCAAACATATCTGTGATATGGTATTTTCACTTTATAAAGTTATTCTTAATTATTTATTTATTTTTATCATACAAAAGTATAGCAAAATTTATTCAGAAATAAAGTTTATTTTATACCGATTTTTTGAGAAGTCAAAATATTGTTACAAAAGAAGTAATATATATATTATTAAAAGGAAATATAAAAAACTTGAATATCAATGAATTAATTTCTCTGTTACCCTCAGAAATTATTTCTGGTCAAGATGTAAGGATATCTGATAATGTTTTTAGGAACATTTTTAAATTTTCTAAATTATCTCCA
>JBIOXM010000329.1:0-2380 GCA_044869655.1 Nitrososphaeraceae archaeon
CCAAAAAATAATAATGTATTTTTTTTAGACATATAAGCTTATGATTTAAATCATATAAAACACTTTAATACAATTTTAATTTATTCTACAATCATCATTACAAAGTATTAATTTTTCTAACATAGAAGTTAAATTCCTGGTTTATTTCTTATGATGAGATTAAAAGTTCGGAAGAAAAACGAATAGAAACATTGCAAGAAAAATATGAAAACGATATGAAAATATTAAGAGAAGATATGAATAGTCAGTTTAGTCAGATTATGTTAATGATTCAACAAAATCCAAAATTATCTTTGGTAAAGCCTGAAAGTTTAGAAAAGATAAATGAAATTTAGACACTTTTCTTTCTTTCTATTTCAAATTTATTACTTCTGCTCGGAATTCAACTGATTCAAGAAGGTACTGCAGGATGCTGATATATTATGAAGTATTGGCTGGAAAATATCTCCATTTATCCTCATTCTTCTTATCTTTTCTATTTAGAATATAATAGGACACTAATAAAACAGAACCAGCCATACCAAGTACTATAGGTATTGTATAAAGAGAAATGTTTGAATTTTCTGTTAATGTGGCACTTGTATTATAAATATAATTCAAAAAAGCTGTTGAAATAAATGTGATTATCGAACTAATTATGGCACTCACTCCAGCCCATTTAAGTTTCGAAATGGTACTTTCCTTAGCCATTCAGCAAATTCTAATAGAAATAGGAATGACATATAATCTAAAGCTAAAATTTCATCTTGAATCAGAAATATAGCTGTTTTGAAGAGTGGGTGTTAGTGTTAGAATTGCCTACTGGCTATTTAACACCCACTATGACGGTTTTGCAAAGGTTGGGTGGTGCATTATGACAAGAGAAGGTAGGATAAAAGATTATTGATTTTTGGGTGTCAGAGGCTACTATAGCACCCGTGAATCCAAGCAGAAAGTAGTAATAAATAGTAAAAGCAGTATGCTTAAAAAGTTGTTGATAATTTTGGCAAAAAACTTAAATCATTTTTTATAACTATAACTTTAGCTTTATGGTCAGAATCTAATGAAAAGAAAGAAGTATTAGAAAAAATTTCAAAAATGTTTGAATGAAGAATCTAAAGAATCTACTATGAAAGAATGAGTATTTAGACTTTCAAGTAGATTTAAAAGAACCAAATCAAAGTATTATTCATATAAATACAAACTCGATTCTATCGAATTTGCAACTTACGCTGAGCTTAAAGATAAAGATAAAAAAGCATTTCTCGCATTGAGAAATAAAGATGCTTCGATAACTTCAGAAATGGAGCACAAATTACTCGATATACAGGTAAGCATTAAAAGAATTTACCATAAACTTTATTCTATACTAACTTACTAATTTGAGTCAGATACTGTTTTATTATATTGTCGTTTTATATTCTTTCAAAATTCGTCAATAAACGTCTAGCAAATCAATTAGGATTTATCATGAGCTTCTCAATTAAATTATCCAAAAATCATTGTAAGAGACTATACTCTTCCATTGGTTAGCATTGTAATACGTATTATGATGAACTTACTGGTAATTTAGGTTCATATTATCTTGTAAGATTAATGAAAAATAAGTTAAAATAACCGAAAAGGTTTTAGTAATAGATATCACAAGAATTATAATTGGATTTCTTAACTTTGATTATATTTGATTAATAATGTTAAAATGAATTTATTCACTATTATCTTTGATGACATCTTAATGATGATGATGATTAATGTGTTTTTTTATAAATTTTAATAAATCTGTATGGTCATCAATATTATATAGTTTTAAATTTTTCTATAATCCTTTTATAATCTCCTCATCTATTATTACCTGTTTCTTTTGTTAAGTCTCTTTTATTCTAGTTCTATATTTCTGCAAAGTCCAGTCTATCAATTCTATAATTTTTTGATGACGTTCATTATACGTTGGATGGCAATTAGGGTAAATCATTTTTTGACGTTCATCTCTGATAGATAGCAAATGATTTTTAGATATGCTAGGTTTAGGTGATTCTTCTTCACTTTGTTGATTCATCGATGGGTCCGAATTTGGCAATTTTCACAATATACACAAAAAAATGTTATTTATCAATAGGATAGATACATGAAGAGAGGGAGAGATATTCAATCCGTAAAGTTGCTGCTGCTTATTTCATAACTATATCAACCAACCAACCAACTAACTAACTAACTAACAAAAAGATATAAGATTCTAGAATAGGAGAAAATTAAGAATAATAACTGTTTAAAATTATAATTAAAGTCAAAGAACTTTAAAAAGAAGAGGGATATACCCAAATAGTTCTTTCCTTAGATATAGTCATGTTTGAATATTCTGCAGACGCTTTCAAACTTCTACGTTCTAAGATAGGCAAAAGAA